>JALZOI010000762.1 GCA_030857245.1 Myxococcota bacterium | reverse complement strand
GGCCCCACCGCATCCGCGGGCACGCGGGTGACCGCCGCCGACTTTCCACCCGCGGCCGGCCTGCCCCCGGCGTGCGAGGACTTCCGCAAGGCGATGGTCCGGCTCGCGGTCTGCCCGGCGTACCCCGCCGAGGCTGGCGCGGCCTTCAAGGACTCGTGGGCGACCATGCGCTCGGCCTGGACGGACGTCTCGACGATGCCGGCCTCGGCGCAGCAGGCCATCGGGGAGACCTGCCAGCAGGGCACGGAGTCGCTCGCGGGCGCGATCTCGGCGATGCAGTGCTGAGCCGGAACCGCCCGAAATCATCGGGCGGGTAGGGCTGCGGCGGCCTCGGGCGAGTGTGGTAAGACGTGCCCGCCATGGACGCCGGCGATCTGGTGTTACGCGGAGGCCGGGTGCTCGACCCGGCCGCCTCTCGTCCCGTGGATCAGGTCGCGGACATCCGGATCTCGAAGGGCCGTATCGTCGAGATCGGGCGTGGCCTGGTCGGCGGGCGGATCATCGACGTCAAGGATCTCTGGATCGTCCCGGGGCTCATCGACCTCCACGTGCATCTCCGCGAGCCGGGGCACGAGTACAAGGAGGACATCGAGACCGGTACACGCGCGGCCGCGGCCGGCGGGTTCACGACGATCTGCTGCATGCCGAACACGAAGCCGGTCAACGACCAGCGCACCGTGACCGAGTTGATCGTGCGGCGGTCGAAGGAGGTCGGCATCGTGCGGGTCCACCCGATCGGCGCGATCACGCAGAACCTCGAGGGCAAGGCGCTCGCCGATATCGCCGACATGAAGGAAGGCGGCATCGTCGCCGTCTCCGATGACGGTCGTCCGGTGATGAACGCTGGCCTGATGCGCCGCGCCTTCGAGTACGCGCGCACGTTCGATCTCCCCGTCGTCCAGCACGCCGAGGATCTCGACCTCAGCGAGGGCGGCGCGATGAACGAGGGTGCGGTCTCGACGCGCATCGGGATCCGCGGCCAGCCGGCGTGCGCGGAGAGCGCGATGGTCGCCCGCGATCTCGAGATCGTCGAGTGGACGGGCGCGCGCTACCACGTCGCGCACGTGTCGACCGCGCGCACGGTCGCGCTCGTCCGCGATGCCAAGCGCCGCGGCCTGCCGGTCACCTGCGAGGTCACGCCGCACCACCTCGCGCTCACCGACGAGGCGTGCAGCCACTACGACACGCGCACCAAGGTGATGCCGCCGCTGCGCACCGCCGCGGATCAGGAGGCGCTGCTCGAGGGGCTCGCCGACGGCACGATCGACTGCATCGCCACCGACCACGCGCCGCACTCGCCCGTCGAGAAGGAGGTCGAGTTCGAGTGCGCGGCCCCCGGCATGCTCGGCCTCGAGACCGCGCTGCCGATCATCCTCGACTTCGTCCGCATGGGCACGCTCGACGAGAAGCGCGCGATCACGGCGCTGACCGGTGCCCCGGCCCGCGCGTTCGGGCTGTCGGGCGGCACGCTCGCCGTCGGCTCGGTCGCCGACCTCTGCGTGATCGATCCCGAGCGCCCGTTCACGATCAGCGCCGAGGGCATCGCCAGCAAGTCGAAGAACACGCCGTTCCTCGGGCAGACGCTCGCCGGCCGCGCCGTGCTGACGATGGTCGAGGGTCGGGTGGTCTTCGATCTCGATGGAAGGGTGACGCGATGACGACGACGATGACGACGCCTCCGCCGCGCTGGCCTGCCGCGCTCGTGCTCGAGAACGGCGCGATCTTCCGCGGGACCGGCTTCGGCGCGCGCGTCGAGTCGATCGCCGAGGTGGTGTTCAACACCTCGATCACCGGCTACCAGGAGATCCTGTCGGATCCCTCGTACTGCGGTCAGATCGTCGTGTTCACGGCGACGCAGATCGGCAACGTCGGCGTCAACCCGGAGGACCTCGAGGCTCGGCGGGTCGCGTGTGCCGGCCTCGCGATCCGCGAGCTGTCGCCGATCCCCGCGAGCTGGCGCTCGGCCGAGGGGCTGCCGTCGTGGCTGGTGAAGAGCCAGGTCCCCGGCATCGACGGCATCGACACCCGCGCGCTGACCCGCATGGTCCGCGATCAGGGTGCGATGCGCGGCGCGATCACCCCCGCCGTCGACGAGCTCGAGGCCGTGCTCGCGCGCGTCCGGGCGGCGCCGAAGATGGACGGCCTCGATCTCGTCCCCCGCGTGACCTGCGGCGAGCCCTACGAGTGGTCGGAGCCGTCGTGGCGCGCGCTCGACGATGACCGCGCGATCGCGACACCCCCGATCGAGCACCACGTCGTCGCGTACGACTTCGGGATGAAGGAGAACATCCTTCGCCAGCTCCGCGACATCGGCTGCCGCGTCACCGTGGTGCCCGCCACGATGCCGGCGCGCGAGGCGATCGCGCTCGCCCCCGACGGCTTCTTCCTGTCGAACGGGCCCGGCGATCCGGCCGCCGTCGACTACGGCGTGCAGGCGACGAAGGAGCTGATCGAGAGCGGCAAGCCGCTGTTCGGCATCTGCCTCGGGCACCAGATCCTCGGCCTCGCGCTCGGGGCGCGCACGCTGAAGCTGCCGTTCGGGCACCACGGCGGCAACCATCCCGTGCTCGACAAGACGACCGGCAAGGTCGAGATCACGTCGCAGAATCACGGCTTCATCGTCGATCCGGCGACGCTGCCGAGTGGCGTGCACCAGACCCACGAGAACCTGTTCGATCACAGCAACGAAGGCATCGCCGTCGAGGGCAAGCCGATCTTCAGCGTCCAGTACCACCCCGAGGCCAGCCCGGGTCCGCACGACGCGGGCTACCTGTTCGCGCGCTTCCGCGATCACCTGCGGAAGAGCAAGCAGGGATGACCGAGGTCGCGACCGCGGCGCTCCTCGAGCAGGTCACCGAGGAGCTCTACGCGCGGCACACGTCGGACCCCGACGTCGCCGCTGGCGCGCGCCGCGAGTACGAGGAGCGTCGCGGCAAGGTCCACCAGGACGACGAGCTGTGGGAGGCGTGGAGCGCCGCGTTCATCGAGTGGCTCGTGATCGAGCGAGTGGCACCGGGCGACACCATGCCGCCCGCGGCCCGCACGTACCGCGAGCTCGCGGCCAGCGGTGATGCCCGCGCGGAGGTCGTGGGTGCCCTCGTGACCTCGCAGCGCAGCCTGTTCGAGGTCCACGCGGTCGCGCGCGGGCGCGTGGAGCTCCTCGACCTGCTCGGCGGCGCGATGTTCCTCGTCGACGAGCAGCGCGCGCTCCATGGCGTCGAGGTCGGCGACCTCGCCGAGCTCCGGCTCGTCGGCGTCGGTGGCGAGGTCCGGTTCGGGCGCACGTTCATCTACCACCCGAAGACGGCGCGCGGCGCGATCGTCGAGCGGGCGCGCGCGATGCTGTCGACCGGCTCGTCGCGGCGCGACGTCATCGATCACATCGCGCAGCTGCGCGTGCAGGTCACGCGCTACCGCCACATGCCGGCCGAGCGCGTCTACGAGCTCGGCGCGCGCCTGATGGGATGAGGCCCGGCGTCGGCGCGACCGCGCTCGGAGTCGCTGTCGCTGTCGCCAGCGGGTGGC
>JALZOI010000761.1 GCA_030857245.1 Myxococcota bacterium | reverse complement strand
GCTCGTCGTGGCCGCGCCGGTGTGGCACGAGCTCGCCGCGCTCACGCATCCGCTGCTCGAGCCGATCGAGCAGACGTACTCGCCCCATCCCGTCGAGCGCCGCGCCCAGGTCGAGTGGGACTACCAGCTCGTCCAGCAGACCCTCGCGCACTGGGATCGGCAGCGCACCGCCGGCAGCGGGCGGCTCGCCGGGCTCACCGATATCGAGCAACTTCCGGTCGGGGCGCGGTTCCTCGACGGCTACGTGCACGTCCAGCGCCCCGACCAGCCCCTCGAGCTCGTGGTCCTCGGCGATCTGCACGGCTGCTACAGCTGCCTGAAGGCGGCGCTGCTGCAGTCCAACTTCATCCAGCGAGTGTGGGCGCACCAGTGGGATCCGCAGACGTATCCGGACGTCAAGCTCGTGCTCCTCGGGGACTACATCGATCGCGGTCACTTCAGCTTCGACGGCGTGCTCCGCGCCGCGCTCCACCTGTTCGTCGCGATGCCCGAGCACGTGGTCGTGCTACGCGGCAATCACGAGTCGCTGCAGTGGTTCGACAACCGGATCATCAGCGGCGTCTATCCCGCGGAGGCGCTCGCGTCGATCGCACCGCACGTGCCGATCGAGATGCTCGAGGCCTACCGCCAGCTGTTCGATCACATGCCGACGTCGTTCGTGTGCGACCGCACGCTGTTCGTGCACGGTGGCATCCCGCGCGACGACACGTTCGAGGCGCGCTACCGCGACCTGTCGAGCCTCAACGATCCCGACCTGCGCTATCAGATGATGTGGAGTGATCCGGGCGACACCGAGCACATCCCCGTCGAGCTGCAGCGGAGAAATCCGCGGTTCACGTTCGGTCGCACGCAGTTCCAGGCCTTCATGCAGCGCACCGGCCTGCAGGCGCTGGTGCGCGGTCACGAGAAGATCGATCGCGGCTTCGAGCTGCTCTACGACCTCGGCGATCACATGCTGCTCAACCTGTTCTCGGCCGGCGGCCACGACAACCGTGACCTCCCGGTCGACTCGTCGTACCGCTCGGTGACCCCGATGGCGCTCACCATCCAGTACGGCCACGGCACGCCGACCGCGACGCCGTGGCCGCTGCACTACCAGCCGTTCAACTACGAGCCGCACAACGGGCTGTACCGCCGGCAGCCCCTGCTCGAGTTCCGCTACGTCTGAGGGCGATGGCCCGGCTCCCCACGAGCGCTGAGCGGGCGGCTGCGTCGATCGACGTGGCGCGCTGACGTGCAGGGGCGCACAGCCCGACCCTGCGACAACCGAGGTGACTCTGGGCGGCGGCCCCCCCTTGCGATGCCGTCGCGACGATGGCGACGCGAGCTGCAGCCCGCGGGCGTCGGCGCGGTAGAATGCTCCGCGATGGACTTCGTCTTCATGCTCACCCGCTTCGATCAGACCGTCGCCGATGGGCTCGACGTGCTCGATGACATCAAGCCCGTCGGGCTCACGCACATCGGCTTCAAGGACGTCGGCGTGCCGCCCGAGACGCTGCGCGCGCTGAACCAGCGCATCAAGGAGATGGGCGCGACGAGCTACCTCGAGGTCGTGAGCACGTCGGTCGAGACGATGCTGCAGTCGGCGAAGGTAGCGCGCGAGATCGGCGTCGATCGCTTGCTCGGTGGCACGCAGGTCGACGGCGTGCTCGAGCTGCTCGCGGGGAGCGCGGTCGAGTACCTGCCGTTTCCGGGCCGGCCGTTCGATCATCCGACGAAGCTCGCCGGCTCGGTGGAGCAGGTCGAGGCCGACTGCCGCCGCTTCCGCGCGGCGGGGTGTGCGGGCGTCGACTTGCTCGCGTACCGCGCGACCGAGGCAGATCCGCTCGAGCTCGTGAAGGCGGCGCGGCGCGCGACGGACGGGATCCTGCTGGTCGCCGGCGGCGTGGCGACGCCGGCGCAGATCCAGGCGCTCGCGGCGGCCGGGGCGGACTCGTTCACCGTCGGCTCGGCCGCGTTCGACGGCTCGTTCGCGCCGCGCCTGGGCTCCCTGCGCTCCCAGCTCTCCGCAGTCCTCGATGCCTGTCGCTGACCCGCACGACCCGATCAGCCTCCTGCTCGCGGGCCGTTACCCCGATCCGATGACGGGCGAGCTGCTGCGCGCCGACACGCGCAGCGTGGTCATCGAGGACTCGCTCGTCGGCGCCGAGGCGGAGCTGCTCGCCGCGCTCGGGCTGGGCCGGCGGATCGCGCTGATCGCCGATCCGCACACGTTCGCGGCGCTCGGCGAGCGGGTCGAGCGCGCCGTGACGGGGCGCTTCGCGGTGCAGCGGATCGTGCTCGACGGCGCGTTCGACGCGGATGTGGAGACGATCGCGCGGCTCGGTGCGGTGATCGAGCCCGGCGTGGATGCGATCGTCGCGGTGGGGGCGGGCACGATCAACGACCTCGGCAAGATGGTCGCGCTCGAGCGCGGGATCCCGCAGGTGGTGTTCGCGACCGCGCCGTCGATGAATGGCTACACGTCGCTGAGTGCATCGATCACGAGCCGCGGCGTGAAGCGCTCGGTGCGGGCGGCGACGCCGGCCGGCGTGTTCTTCGATCTCCGCGTGCTCGCCGCGGCGCCGCGGCCGCTGATCCGCGCGGGGCTCGGTGACAGCTCGTGTCGGCCGACGGCGCAGGCCGACTGGCTGCTCGCGCACCTGCTCGTCGATCGGCCGTATCGCGAGGCGCCGTTCGCGTTGCTCGCCGCTGACGAGCCCGCGCTGTTCGCGCAGGCGCACGAGCTGCTCGCGGGCGACCTCGGTGCGCTGCGCCGGCTCGTCCGGACGCTTGTGCTGTCGGGGTTCGGGATGACGCTCTCCGGTGGCAGCTATCCCGCGAGCCAGGGCGAGCACCTGCTGAGCCACTACCTCGAGATGCAGCGCCCGACCCACCCCGAGCGGCTGCACGGCGAGCAGATCGGCGTGTGCGCGCTCGCGATGGCGCGGCTCCAGGCGCAGTTCCTCGCGCGCGACACCCCGCCGCGGCTGCAGGCCTCGACGCTGACGCGCGACGAGGTGATCGCGCGGTTCGGGCCGATCGCCGGCGAGAGTTGCTGGGCGGAGGTGTCGCCCAAGCTGCTGACCGCGCCGCGCGCCGAGGAGCTGACCGCGCGGCTGGCTCGTGACTGGGATCCGATCCGCACGCGCCTCGAGGCGGTGTCACTCGCCCCGCAGGCGATGCAGGCCATGCTCGTGGCAGCCGGCGCGCCGACGACACCGGGCGAGCTCGGCTGGTCGGAGGTGCTCCTCGACGAGGCGCAGCGGCATGCGCGCGAGATCCGCGATCGCTACACGTTCCTCGATCTCGCCGCCGACCTCGCCCGGTGATGCGGCGTGATCAGGCGCGGGTGGCAGCGGACGTGAGAACATCACCAGCGGTGGTGCCGTGAGCCGCAACAAGCGTGTCGCGGTGGTCGCGATCCTGGTCGGGCTCGCGCTCGTGGTCGGCGGCGGAGTCGTCGCCTGGCAGCGGGCCTCGCCGGGCGCGCGCGGAGCACCGCGGGCCAGCCTCGGCGAGGTGCGCAAAGCGGGCGCGTCCTCGCTCGCGCC
>JALZOI010000169.1 GCA_030857245.1 Myxococcota bacterium | reverse complement strand
GGATCAACAAGCCCGCCGCGGCACAGCCTGACCAACTTCGTGATCAACCGGATCGACCTGACCAGAGCGCGATCAGCTCACTAAACTAATGCGTGCCGGTGTCTCAAACTCGTTGACAGGTTCCGCTGCCTGGTCATGGCATCGCGTGGCGCGCGATGACAGCGCCTGGCCTCGCCGTCTGGTCTGGTGCTTGCCGATGCGTGTCCTCGTGGAGCAGACCCACGCCATTATCCGCGACGCACTCGGTCGTCTCGACAGGTTGTGGGACGGAGAGCAGGATCATCGCGGCAAGGTCGGGGTCCATCTGCTGATGGGTGGCGCTGCCGCGGACGCCGCGGACACCACGTGGAACCTCTATCCCGAGGAGCGCGCGGTCTTCATCGGCACGCAGGACATGCTGCTCTCGAGAGCTCTCAACCGTGGTTACGCAGCGCCACCCGCGCGCTGGCCGCTCGAGCTCGGGCACGTGAGTCACGACGTCCTGTGGGTGATGGACGAGGTCCAGCTCATGGATGTCGGGCTCGCGACGAGCGCGCAGCTCCAGGCGTTCCATGATGACGACGGCGCGAAGGGGTTCCGGCCGCGCCGGACCTGGTGGATGAGTGCAACGCTGCAGCCCGACTGGCTTCGGACAGTCGATACCGCGGCTCGACACGCGAGCTGGGTCGACGATCCGATCGCGATCGATCCGGCGAGGCGCACGGCCGGTCTCGGCGCGATCAAAAAGTCGATCTCGACGTCGACGAGTCCCGCCAAGGAGGCGCATCTGTTTGCTCGCGTTATCGCTGATCGTCACGCCGAGCTCCCCGCCGACGGCGAGCACGGCAAGATCACGCTCGTGGTTTGCAACACCGTCGCCCGGGCGTGCGAGACCTTCGATGCGCTCGGGAAGCTGAGCACGGGTGCCGAACTCGAGCTGGTCCACAGTCGATTTCGGCCGGCCGAGCGAGCCGCTTGGCGGACGCGGTTCCTGGACCGCGATGCATGCAAGCCAGGGGTGGATCGGATCATCGTCGCGACGCAGGTCGTCGAGGCCGGGGTGGACATCTCCGCGGGTTGTCTCGTCACCGAGCTCGCACCCTGGCCAAGCCTGGTTCAGCGGTTCGGACGATGCGCGCGATACGGGGGAACCGGGATCGTCGTCGTCGTCGACCGTGGTCGCGACGACAAGTCCGCGCCACCCTACCAGGCCGACCAGCTCGATGCCGCGTGGGCCGCGTTGGCCGAGACCTCGGACGTTGGCATCGCGTCTCTCGACGCCTTCGAGGAGGGACTGGCACCCGAGGCACGGGCGGCGTTGTATCCGTACGTTCCTGCGCAGCTGCTCTTACGCCGCGAGCTCGACGAGCTGTTCGATACGACACCCGATCTGACGGGCGCGCAGCTTGACGTCAGCCGATTCATTCGCAGTGGCGACGACCGTGACGTCCAGGTGTTCTGGCTCGACATCGACGCAGGGACGACGAAGGCGCCGGGCCTCCCGGCTCGCCGGTATCGGCCGCGGCGCGACGAGCTCTGTAATGTCCCCTTCTTGCAGGCGCGGAACTGGCTGTGTGGCGAGGAGACCAAGAGTCAGCGGAAGCCGAAGCTGCGACCGAGCATGCGAGCCTGGATCTGGGACTGGATCGATGGCGCGTGGTCCGTCGCGACGCGTCCGGCGATCGTGCCGGGGCGGATCATCTGTGTCGCTGCGGCGTGCGGAGGCTACGACGTCGCGCGTGGATTCGACCCAGGATCCGGGGATGTACCGGTGGTCCCACCGATGGGGCTACCGGGAGATGTCGAGAGCCAGCAGCAAGCCGACGACGCCGAGGACAACGAGGATCTCAGTTTCTCGGCGTGGAAGACCCTCGCGTGCCACGTCGGGGAAGCGGCCGATGTGGCGCGTTCGATCGCAAGCGCGCTGGGCCTGGACGCGCGAATGGCCGAGATCCTCGTCCTCGCCGCCCGGTGGCACGACCTCGGGAAGGCGCACCCTGTGTTCCAGGGCACGATCCGCAACGGCCGGCCCGATCGGCAAGATCTCGCCAAAGCACCCAGCGCGGCCTGGCTGCGCCCACCTGGCACGTACCGCACGGCTGACGACCGGGAGACGCGTGCGGGGTTCCGCCACGAGCTCGCGAGCGCGCTTGCGCTGTTCAGCGTGCTCGAGCGGTACCAGCCCGACCACTCCGCGCTCCTCGGGCCATGGATCGAAGCGCTGGACTTGACCGGCCGCGCGACCCGGTCGACGGCACCCGTGCCGCCGCCGACCCCGACCGAACAGGCAGTCCTCGCGTGCACGGCCGACGAGTTCGACCTGCTCGCGTATCTGGTCATCTGTCACCACGGCAAGGTCCGCGTCGCGATGCATGCATCGCCGAAGGATCAGGACTACCGCACCACCGACAGCGATCGCGGGTTGCCGATCCGAGGAGTCCTCGAAGGCGATGTCTTGCCGGGGGTGGTGCTCGAGACCGGTGCGGCGCCGCTGCCGCAGCTGGCGCTGACGCTCGAGCCAGCGACCCTCGGGCTCTCCACACGAACGGGACGAAGCTGGCGCGAGCGCACGCTCGATCTCCAGGCGCGGTTCGGACCCGGTGGTCTCGCATGGCTCGAGGCGCTGATCATCGCCGCCGATCGCCGCGCGTCGCGCTTGAAGACCGCCGATCCCGCACTCGCCGCGGACAAGGACCTGCGATGACCCTCCACCTCCATCACTTGACGGGCTGCGCGCCGGCGCCGCTCGCGCACTACCTCAAGGCGCTCGGAATCTTGCGGCTGGTCGCGGAGCAAGTGGATCCGAAGGCCCGCGGCTGGTGGCAGGACGAACACTTCTGCCTGCTCACGACGCTCGATCGCGACGCGTTGGAGTCGTTCTTCTTGCACGCGTACGCACCCACACCCTTCGTGTCGCCGTGGAATCGCGGCTCGGGCTTCTTCGCGGCGAGGGACAAAGGGCTGAACCCGATCGAGATCTCGACCGCGTCGCGCTTCGCACCGTTTCGAGCAGGAATCGCGGCGGCGCGGGCGGAGTTGGCCCAACTCGACGATGCCGCTACGTACGTGCGCGCCCTGAAGGACACGACCAAGTCAAAGAAGGGCAAGGCGGCAACTGCGCGCAAGGACGACCCCGCGTACAAGCGCGAGCTCGCCGCGGCCGAGAAGCGGTTCAAGGCGCTGAAGCTCGACCTCTTCAAGCCATTCGATCTGGCGTGGCGAGGTCCACACAGGGCCTGGATGGAAGCCGCATTGGTGTTGCCCGAGGGTGGGTCTCCCATGTTCCCGTCGCTGCTCGGTACGGGCGGCAACGACGGTCGCCTCGACTTCACGAATAACGCGATGCAAGGACTCGGGGAGCTGTTCGAGCTCGCGGCACCAGCGGCCGGTCCGCGGTCGGGCGCGACCGATCTCCTGGGCGAGGCGCTGTGGATGACCGCCACCAATCAGCTCTCCTCGAGTGCGATCGGGCAGTTCCTGCCCGGCGACGCGGGCGGGGCCAACAGCACCACCGGCTTCGATGGCGGGTGCCTGATCAACCCGTGGGACTTCGTCTTGATGATGGAGGGCACGATCCTGTTCAGCGCGCGATCGACGAGGCGCCTCGGCGTGATCGCCGCCGCTCGCGCCAGCGCGCCGTTCGCGGTGCATGCTCACGCGGTTGGCCATGGCACGCCCGGCGACGAAAAGGCGGAGCGTGGCGAGCAGTGGATGCCGCTGTGGAGTGCGCCCTGTGTGCTCACCGACCTGTCCACGATGCTGGGCGAGGCACGTCTGCAACTGGGCCGGCAGACGGCGCTGCGTCCGATCGATGTCGCGCTCGCGGTGGCGCGGCTCGGAGTCGCGCGTGGTGTCTCGGAGTTCGTTCGCTTCGGGTATCTCGAGCGGTACGGTCAGAACAACCTGGCGGTACCACTCGGGCGGATCCACGTTCGCGGGCGTGGGCGCTCGAGGTTGATCGACGACCTCGGGCCGTGGCTCGATCGTCTGCAACGCTTGGCGCGCGACAAGCACGCGCCGTCACGGTTGACGCGCGCAGAGCAACGGCTCGCGGACACGGTGTTCGATGCCCTGCTGCATGACGATGAGCCCGCTCGCTGGCAGGCCGTGCTGTTGGCGGCCGGCGCGATCGAAGAGCTTCAGCTCGGAGGGACTGCCACGAGAGCAGGTCCGATCCCTCCGCTGACCCCGGCGTGGCTGGTTGCAGCCGATGATGGCAGCACCGCGTGGCGGCTCGCGGTCGCCCTCGGCAGCGCCGCAGCCACCTATGATCGACGGAACCGCCGGGTGGTGGATCCGATCCGGCATCACTGGTTACCGTTGAATCCGGGTGCCCGCCGCTACAACGAACGCGAGAAGCGGTTGGCGCGCGATCCGCGCGTGGTGGTCACGGGACGCGATGCGATTGGCGACTGTGCCGCGATCGTCGAGCGGCGCCTCGTCGAAGCATCGGCAAAGAGCCACCGCCGGCTCGCCCTCGAGGCGGCACCGGGATGCGATGCCCAGCCCGCGGATCTCGCAGAGCTGTTGTCAGGGACCGTCGATCTCTCGGCAGTCCTGTCCCTCGCACGGGCGCTGATGCCGCTCCAGTGGAGCCGTGTCGGAGCACGCGCTTCGAGCGTGAAGGTGGCCACCTGGCCGGAGGAAGCATGGATGGCGGTCCGCCTCGCGCACCTGGCTTTCCCGCTCGCAGCTGATCGTCATGTCACGACCGACATCGCTATCGTGCGACGACTTGGCTCGGGTGACGCCGCGACGGCGGTCGAGTTATCGTTGCGACGACTGCACGCCGCCGGCCTGCGACCACCCCTCGCGGCCGCGACCACGACGGCCGAGAATGCGAGGCTGTGGGCAGCCGCGCTGGCGTTTCCGATCAGCTTCCGTACGGCGCGCGCGATGGCGCGCCGCTTCGAACCCTCGAACTCTCAGGAGAACCGATGAGCGACCTTCTCGCACCCCTCGCCGCGACGACGCGGCTCTTGTTCAGCGTCGAGCTCAAACCGCTCCAGGGAGACCGCTTCCAACCGACCGGCTTTCCGAGCCTCGGGGCCGCGACCTATCAGACCAAGGTCGGCACGAAGCTGCTCGTCGAGAGTGCTCAGAGCATGGCGAATCGACTCGAGACCACGTGCTGGGACGCGACGAGGAAGCGCCCACTCGACGTACTCGACGGGATCTCGCACGTGACCGTGACACGCGGTGGCGCGTTCCTCACCGACACGATGCTGGAAGCCCATCGCCTGAACAGCCCATACCTGCTCGAGAACAAGCGCGACACGAAGTTCTTCGATGACCTGCGGGTCGCGCTCGGCGGTCTCGAGGAGGGCCCGATCGATCGTCCCAAGTTCGCGACGACGTTGCTCCGGTTCGACGTCGGGAGCTTGCTCCACGGCGTGTTCCTCGCGAAGAAGGAGCTCGCGGGAGGGCGGCTGCGGATCGCACGCGCATTGTCGGCGTTCATCGAGGCGTCCGGTGTGCGCGTCGCGGCGTCGGGCGGCGTGAAGAACGATCACGTCAATCCGTCGGGCGTCACCAAGGAGGGGTTCGGCAACGTGCCGTTCGCGCGCGACGAGTTCACGGCCGACCGGATCGATTGTCACATCAACCTCGACCTCGGGCAGATCCGAGGCTACGGGCTCGGTACGCAGGTCGAGCGCCTGCTCGTGCTACTTGGACTTCATCGCGTCCGAAGGCTGCTCGACGGCGATCTGCGGCTCCGCACCGCGTGCGATCTCGAGCCGGTCGAGCGCGGCGCCATCGTTGCTCGACGCCCCGACGGATTCACATTGCCGCCGCTCGCGGATCTCGAAGGTGCCGTCAAGGCCGCGATCGCGGAGTGCCGAGAGACCATGGTGCACACCATGACGACGTTCGAGGAGGATCTGCGCAAGGGCAAGGATGACGACAATGGGAACGCTGACGATGAGGCCGGAGAGGCCGACGAGGAGTAGCGATGCCGACGCTCCGGATCCGATTCCCGGGCGGCCGCTACCACGCCACCCCGTGGGGCCACCATGTCAACGAGGGGCAGGTCGAGTGGCCGCCGAGCCCGTGGCGGCTGGTCCGCGCGTTGATCGCGTGTGGCTACGCGACGCAGGGATGGTACGAGGTACCTGCGCCGGCGCGTCGGCTCGTCGCGGCGCTCGCGGCTACGCTCCCTCGGTATCGGCTGCCGCCCGTAACGGTGGCGCATAGCCGTCACTACATGCCGCTCGGCAAGTTCGACAAGGGCCGAGAGAAGACGACCCTCGTCTTCGACACGTGGGCCAACGTGGGTGACGGCGAGCTGGTCGTGCGATGGAACGTCGAACTCGACGACGAAGCCCGGACGCTCTTCGCGACGCTGGCCGCCAACCTCGGCTACCTCGGCCGGAGCGAGAGCTGGGTCGAGGCCGAGTCCGGCGTCGACAGCCAGTGCTCGGATGACGACGCGTTTCCACACGAGGAGGGGATTCGCCCAGGCGTGGGCTGGGAGCAAGTCACGCTGATGGCACCCGAGTCCGCGCCTGCATATGCCGCGTGGCGTGAGTCGCGGGCAACGAACGCGCTCGCATCGGTTGTCCCGCCCGCCAGCAGCCGGAAGCCCACGGCCAAACAACTCGAGAAACTCGAGGTAGAACGCTCCAAGGCGGTCGCACCCTATCCGAGCGATCTCGTCGAGGCGCTCCAGCGCGACACGGCGTGGTGGAAGCAGCACCGATGGAGCCAGCCTCCGGGCGTACGGCGCGTGGTCTATTGGCGCCGGAGCGACGCGCTCGCCGTTACCGTCCCGGTGCAGGCGAGGCGACGTCGTGTGGCGCCCGTCGAAATGATGTTGCTCGCGCTGACCACACCGAGCGGCCGCAGCTCGGCGCTGCCGCAACTGACGCGCACGCTGCCGCAAGGCGAGCTCCTGCATCGTGCGCTCGTGAGCCGCGCGGGCCGCGGTGATCGCGTCGACTGCCCCGAGCTCGTCGGCCGTGACGCCGATGGCAGTCCACTGACCGGGCACCAGCACGTTCACATCATGCCCGTCGATCTCGACGGAGACGGCCGCCTCGACCACGTGATCCTTCACGCGAAGATGGGCCTCGGTCACCTCGCCCAGGCCGCGGTCCGCGGGCTCCGTCGGACCTGGACCAAGGGCGGCGTTGGAGAGCTCCAGCTCGCGGTCGCCGGCTCGGGCTCTGTCGATGATCTCCGCGCATTGCGAGCGCCGTTCGACTCGGCGATCGTCGCGCTTCTCGGCCCGCGGGCCGGCGCATGCGTGTGGACGAGCCACACCGTATTCGTTCCGCCGCGCCACCTGAAGCGCCGCGGGCGCAACACGCTCGAAGGCCAGGTCCAGGACGAGCTCGCCGTGCGGGGGTTCCCGTCGGCCACCATCGAGCTCCTGCCGTGGGACGACGGGACCCATGCACTCCGGCACGCGATCCGGGTTCGGCGCTCGCCCGCGAAACCGCCGCCCGTGGACGGCGGCTTCGTGCTGCGGCTGACCTTCGATCGCCCCGTGTGCGGGCCGATCATACTCGGTTACGCGGCGCACTTCGGGCTGGGGAGATTCGGTGCGACCGTCGAGGATGGCGAGCAGGCATCAGGGGCGCGACACCCGCCGCCTACGACGATGCGGTGACGCCAAGGCTGCGCGCACTCGGCGGCGCCGAGCTCGTCCTCGACACCACTGCGCTACACGGCGACGCTATCGCGAGCACGATCGGCGGGCCACGCGAGTGCCCCAGAGTTCATACCGGCGCTGCCGGAGAAGTTTGGCGTGCGGCGTTCTTCGACGAAGACGGCTCGCGCGATGTCGATCACTTACGCGGCTCTCGGCGGCCGGAGCCCAACCTCTTGCGAAACCGGATATCGGCGTTCTCGTCGAGGAAGGTCGATCACTTGGCGAGATCCAGTATGAACTCTGGTGCCCGAGCTGGTTGGGTTGACGTTGCGCCGCAGCAACGTGCGGCAGTTGCAGATGTTGACGCTCACCAGACGCTGCGCGAGCTACAGGGAACCCTGGGCGTCCACGGTCACGGCGAACTGACGCGGTCTATCTCCCGCCGCCCGTGACGGGATCAGGCGGTGCGAAAGCCGCAGCCGAACAGAAGCGCTTCCTCGATCTCTGACCAGCGCGCGTCGGCGAGGTGGGCAATCACTGCTCCGAGCCGGGTGCGCTGGACTAACGCGACGTGGTCGAAGTTCAGCGCGCAGCTCTCGGGCATGCCATCGTCACGGGAGAGCAGGACCTCGCTGGCAAGGCCGCGCACCGTCCGTGTTGCAGGTACGACGATGATCTCGTTGAGCGTATCGATAACACTCGATCTGGTCAGGAGTAGGACGGGACGCCGCTTGTCCGGCGGCGAGAACGTGTACCAGCGGATCTCACCGCGGCGCACTACCGGGCTCCCATCCCTCGCTCTCCCAGGCCCCCCCGTCCTCGTGCTGCGAGAACTCGTCGGGTTGTACCGGCCGCGCTCGATAAGCATCAGCGTCGCGCGTCCCATCGTGCGCCGCTCGCCACGCGAGGCGGGCCAACCGAACCTGCTCTTCGGGCGGCAACTTCGCAACGAGCGGCAACAGATCGTCCGCGGTCAGAGGTAGCGCCATGGATCTATTCTACGCCGGGTAGGTCAGGGGTGCCAACGACCGCATGTGCAGCGGCTCGCGCAGTCCGTGCGCGAGTCTCGGTCAAGGGCCCGAGCCTCACGCGGGGACCAAGATCCCGTGGTCGTCGCGGTTTGCGTACGGGCTCGCGTCTGCCGCCGATCAACCCGAGTCCACCGGCGCATCCGGCGGCGTCCCGAGATCGGCGAGCGCGGTCGCGAGGAAGCGGTAGGTCCACTCCTCGGCGAACTTGCGCGAGTCGGCGAACACGATCGGGACCTCGCGGTAGCGGATCTGGAGGCGCGCGAGGACATCGGCGAGCCAGCCCTCCGCGACCCGCGGGGCTTCGAAGAGCTTGGGATAGCGGCCTTCGACGACGACCGCGGCGAGCGGCAGCTCCGCCAGCGCCGCGAGCTGGTAGGCGAGCGTGCCGGTGGACAGCGAGCCGATCAGATCCTCGATGGCCTTGCGCTCCACGACCGCGAGCCAGCGATCACCGTCGCGGATCCCGTAGTCACCCGCCACGACGGCGGTGCGCTCGATCACGACGTCGCGGCCCGCGAACCGGAAGGGATACTTCTCGCGCGTGTCGACGTGGATCGTGAAGCCGGCCGCCAGCGCGCGGCGCTGCGGCACCCGGCCGCCGGGGTTCGCCTTCATCGCGACGATGCGCGTCTGCCAGAAGATCATGGCGCGGCCCTTCGCCTCCGTGAACACGAACTGCGAGCGGTCCTGGCGCGGCCGATCCAGCACGAGATCGATCGCGGGGCCGCGCCGGCGACAGCTGAGGACCGGCACGTCCTCCACGACCTCTGCCGGTTCCGGCCACGCGCCCTCGTACGGATGACAGTAGACGCGGGCCGTCTTCGGCCACACATCGCGCACCTTCAGGATCAGACCTCCGTCGAGCGGGATCCGGACGAGGAACTTCAGGCTGCTCGCCGCGTCCGGGTTCTTCGCGACCACGAACCGATCGGGGCCGCCGGTCATCGAGGCCGCCACCGGAGCGAGGCCGCGCGATCGGGGGGCGGTCGGGTGGCGGGCCCGCCGAAGGAGTGCGCCGATGCGCGCGAAGGCCCGGCGTCGGTCGGGGCAACACCGGGTGGGTGGGTCAGGGCCATGCGTCAAGGGTGTACCAGGACTCGTCGACGCGCGAACCGGCGCTCCGCCTCCCATGGGCGGCCGCGCGTGCCGTGGGTCGCCGGGCCGTCATACCGGCGTTGTAGATCATCGGGGTGGACGCTCGAGGGCACACAGCGACGAGCGAGCGGCCGCCGGTCGGCGAGGTCGGCGAGGTCGGCGCGCCCGCGGTCCGGCTCGAGGTGCCCGATGGCGTCGAGCTCGCCGCGCTGTTCGCGGGGCCGGGCGTGTCGCTGGCGCGGCTCCGCCACGTCATCCACGCCCGCCGGCTCGCCGGCGCGGAGAGCTTCACCGAGCTGCTGTCGCTCGCGCGGCTGGTCGGCGTCGAGCGCCACGGCTACCAGATCGAGACCGTGCACCGCGTCGTCCGCACGCTGCGCGGGCGCGCGCTGCTGTCGGACGAGGTCGGGCTCGGCAAGACGATCGAGGCGCTGATGGTGCTCCTCGAGTACCAGCTGCGCGGCATGGCGAAGCGGGTGCTGGTGCTGGCCCCGCCCGCGCTCGTGCCGCAGTGGGTCGGCGAGCTCGCCGCGAAGGCGGGGATCGCCGCGCGCACCCTCGAACGCGAGGGCGACGCGGTGTGGCGCGGAGACGGCGTCGTCGTCGCCTCGCTGGCGACCGCGCGGCTGCAGCGCACCACGGCGGTCGTGCAGGCGGAGCCGTGGGACCTGGTGATCGTCGACGAGGCGCACCGGGTCAAGCGCCGGGGCTCGGCGAGCTGGAAGCTGGTCGATGGGCTGCGCAGCCGGTTCTTGCTGCTGCTGACGGCGACGCCGATCGAGACCGAGCTCGAGGAGCTCTACCAGCTCGTCACGTTGTTGCGGCCGGGCCAGTTCGCGACGCTCGCGGCGTTCCGGAAGCGGTTCGTCGATCCGGCGAGCCCGACGTCGCCGAAGAACCGCGAAGCGCTGCGCGAGTTGCTCGGCGAGGTGATGGTGCGCAACACCCGCGCGTCGTGCGGGCTCGAGCTGCCACCGCGCTTCGTCTCGACGGTCGTCGTCGACCCCGCGCCCGACGAGCAGGCGCTCTATGCCGCGGCGATCGCCGCGCTGCGCGAGGTGGTCGAGCCGCGGGCCCGGCGGACCGCCGGCCTCCTTCTACTCGAGGCCGGGTCGAGCCCAGCGGCCGTGCGCGGCACGATCGCCAAGCTCGAGGACCCGGTGTTCGCAGCGGTGGCGGCGGCGGCCGCGGTCGTCGAGGAGACCCGCAAGGGCAGCGTGCTGGTCGACCTCGTGCGCGCCGGCGGCGAGGCGCAGGTGCTGGTGTTCACGCGGTACCGGGCGACCGCGCGCTGGATCACGGGCGTGCTCGCCCGCGCGAGGGTGTCGCACGTCGCCGTCCACGGCGATCTGTCGGGCGCCGACAAGCAGACCGCGCTCGCGGCGTTCCGCGCGGGGGAGGCGCAGGTGCTGGTGTCGACGGACGTCGGCAGCGAGGGCCACAACCTCCAGCACTGCCATCGGCTGGTGAACTTCGACCTGCCGTGGAACCCGATGGTGATCGAGCAGCGGATCGGCCGGCTCCACCGGTTCGGTCAGGCGCACGAGGTCGAGGTCTTCAACCTGTGTGCGCGCGGCTCGATGGAGGAGCGCATCCTCGGCGTGCTCCACGATCGCGTGCGGTTGTTCGAGCTGGTCGTCGGCGAGATGGACATGGTGCTCGGCAACCTCACCGACGAGAGCGAGCTCGAGGAGCGGTTGCTGACGCTGTGCGCGACCGCGGCGACGCCCGCCGAGATCGACGACGGGCTCGCGACACTCGGCGACGAGCTGCTGCGGGCCCGCGGTCGCTACGACGAGGTCCGCGAGCTCGATCAAGCGCTGTTCGGTGAGGAGTTCGAAGCGTGATCGAGCTCGGCGCCCTCGATCCGATCGGCTTCGTCGCGGACGAGCTGGCCGCGCGCGGCGCCCTGCTCGAACGCGCGGGCGATCGCGTGCTCGCGATCCTGCCGCCCGCGCTGAGCCGCGGCCTCGCGCTCCCCGAGGT
>JALZOI010000760.1 GCA_030857245.1 Myxococcota bacterium | reverse complement strand
CGGCGGTCGTGCGCCACGTGCTGCCCCGGCGCACGTTCCTCGTGCGGCGCGCCGCGGGCGAGGCGACCGCCCCGCAGCCCCTCGCCGCGAACGTCGATGTCGGGATCGTGATGTCGTCGGCGAACACGGACCTGTCGCTCGCGCGGCTCGATCGCTACATCGGGCTGCTCCGCGACGGCGGCATCGAGCCCGTGATCGCGCTGTCGAAGGTCGATCTGTCGCCGGATCCCGGGCCGCTGCTCGCGCGCGCCCGCGAGGTCACGCCGCACGTCATCCCGGTCTCGATCGTGACGGGCGTCGGGCTCCCCGAGATCCGCGCGCTCGCCGGCGACGGCCAGACCTGCGTGCTGCTCGGCAGCTCCGGCGTCGGCAAGTCATCGCTGCTCAACGCGGCGGTCGGGACGCACCAGGAGACGCGTGCGATCCGCGCCGACGAGCGGGGTCGCCACACGACGACGCGCCGCGAGCTGTTCGTCGCGCCGGATGGCGGGTTGTGGATCGATACGCCGGGGATGCGCGAGCTCGCGCAGTGGATCGACGACGACGATGCCGAGGAGGAGCTGGCGTTCGACGACATCGCCGCCGTCGCCGAGCGCTGCAAGTTCCGCGACTGCCAGCATCGCGAGGAGCCGGGCTGCGCCGTTCGCGGTCAGGTCCCCGCCGCCCGGCTCGCGAGCTTCCACAAGCTCGCCGACGAGCGGCGGGCCAGCGCCGCGCGCCAGGACGCCGCGCACAAGCTCGCCGAGTCGCGCAAGGCGAAGGGCAAGCGCGCGCGGCGCAAGCCCGACGCCAGCTGAGCCACCGGCTGAGCCGCCCGCGACGCTGCAGGCCGCCCGCCGGCGCGCCGGGGTCGTCGACGCCCGGGCTTGGGAGCCTCCGCCCGCCCCGAGAGCTGCTATAGATCGCCCCCCGTGATCGCGTTCAGCTCGGTCAGTAAGCAGTACGGCGGCCAGATCCTGTTCATGGACGCGTCGTTCCAGATCAACTCCGGTGAGAAGGTCGGGCTCGTCGGGCCCAACGGCGCCGGCAAGAGCACCGTGTTCCGGCTGATCGCCGGCGAGGAGCAACCCGACGACGGGCTGATCGAGCGCCCGAAGAAGCTGACGCTCGGCTACTTCCGGCAGGACGTCGGCGACCTCAAGGGCCGCTCGATCCTCGCGGAGACCTGCGCCGGCGCCGGCGAGGTCGCCGAGCTCGCCGAGGAGCTCCACGTGCTCGGCGCGCGGCTCGAGGCCGCCGGCGACGACCTCGACGAGGTCGTGACGCGGTTCGGCGAGGTCCAGGCGCGCTACCAGGATCTCGGCGGCTACGAGCTCGAGGCGCGCGCGCAGTCGATCCTGCACGGGCTCGGCTTTGGCGACGAGGTCATGGGCAATGACGTCGGCACGCTGTCGGGCGGCTGGAAGATGCGCGTCGCGCTCGCCCAGATCCTGCTCGCGCGCCCCGACGTGCTGCTGCTCGACGAGCCCACCAACTACCTCGACCTCGAATCGATCCTGTGGCTCGAGGGCTTCCTCCGCGATTACCCCGGCGCCGTCGTGATGACGTGCCACGACCGCGAGATCATGAACCGCGTCGCGAGCAAGATCGTCGAGATCGACGGCGGCGATCTCCGCACGTACACCGGCAACTACGACTTCTACGAGCGCGCCCGTGAGATCGAGGCGCAGCGCCGCGAGGCCGAGTACGGCCGCCAGCAGGCGATGCTCGAGAAGGAGAGCAAGTTCATCGAGCGCTTCAAGGCGCAGGCCGCGAAGGCGTCGCTCGTGCAGAGCCGGATCAAGAAGCTCGACAAGATCGAGAAGGTCGAGGAGCCACGGCGGATCGTCGAGAAGCACTTCGACTTCCGCACGCCGCAGCGTTCGGGCGACGACGTCGTCAAGATCGCGGGCATCAAGAAGGCGTACGGCACGCGCGTGGTCCACGCCGGCCTCTCGATGACGGTGCGCCGCAAGGAGCGCTGGGCGGTGATGGGCGAGAACGGCGCGGGCAAGTCGACGCTGCTCAAGATGATCGCCGGCGCGCTCGAGCCCGATGCCGGCTCCGCGACGATCGGCGCCTCCGTGACGATGGGCTACTACGCGCAGCACGTCATGGACGGGCTCGGCGGCGATCGCACCGTCCTCGAGGAGCTCCAGGAGCACGCGCCGAGCGCGAACCAGGGCACGCTGCGCGGCCTCGCCGGCGCGTTCGGCTTCCACGACGACGACGTGTTCAAGCCGATCCGCGTGCTGTCGGGTGGTGAGCGCGCCCGGATCGCGCTCGCCAAGCTGCTCTACGACGCGCCGAACCTGCTCGTCCTCGACGAGCCCACGAACCACCTCGACATCGTCACGAAGCGCGCCCTCGTCCGCTCGCTCGCCGATTACGAGGGCACCCTGATCTTCGTGTCGCATGATCGCCAGTTCCTCCGCGCGCTCGCGAACCGCGTCCTCGAGCTGACCGCGGCCGGGCCGCGCCAGTACGGCGGCAGCTACGAGGAGTACGTCCAGTCGACGGGCCACGAAGCCCCCGGCATGCGCGCTACCTAGCAGTCGGCCGCGACCATCGTCTCGCTCCCGGCTGGGCGACCGTTTCGGTGCCGGTCACGCACGATCTCGACCATCGGCGAAATCAAGATTGATTCCGCGCCTGAACATTGCTACAGGCACCCCATGGCGCGAGCGAGCAAGCAGGGGCAGCAGACCTTGGAGCTCAAGACCTGGGGTGGCAAGCGCAAGGGAGCCGGTCGCCCCGCGCAGGCGAAGCTCCCGAGCGAGCCGCACAAGCGACGCGAGCGGTTCACCCAGCCGACCGCGCTCCACGTGACGCTGCGCGTGATCGACGGCATCGGCAAGCTGCGCCGGCGCGCGATCTACAAGGCAGTCGGGCGTGCAGTGATCGCCGTGCTACCGCGCGCCGACTTCCGCATCGTCCACCTCTGCCTCGAGACGGACCACGTGGACGTCATCTGCGAGGCCGACCATGATGGGGCGCTGGCGTCAGGCATCAAGGCCTTCCAGAGCTCGGCCGCCCAGCACATCAACCAGGTCCTCAGCGCCGAGCGTGGAGAGCGCCGCCGCGGCCAGGTGTTCCGCGACCGGTACCACGCGCGCCGCCTCACCTCGCCCACCCAGGCGCGCGATGCGATCGCCTACGTGCTCGCCAAGTCGCGCCACCATGGTCAGGACACGAGCGCGGCGACGCGACGCTGGGCGGTCGACTACTTCTCGAGCGGCCCGAGCTTTTCAGGATGGCTCGAGCTCACCGGAGCTCCGTTCCTCGACGCCGTCCCGCCGACGTACGAGCCACTGATGGTCGCGCGGCCGCAGACCTGGCTGCTCGCCGTGGGCTGGCAGCGAACGGGCACCGTGCCGGGCTGACGTCCGGCGTCGCCTCGCGGTGTTGCTAGCAGTCGGCGACGCAGCTCGCCGCGGTCTCGCCCGCCGAGCACACCAGATCGCCGCACCACGCCGCGCACGCGCCGCAGTCGCTGGGGCACGTCACGCACGACTCGCGCACGGCATCACAGCTGCCATCGCCGCACCCGACCCCACCG
>JALZOI010000759.1 GCA_030857245.1 Myxococcota bacterium | reverse complement strand
GACGGCGGCAACAGATACGACTGACCGGGAGCGTACGGGCGGTAGGTCTTCACCCGCCCATTCGATCAAAACCGGATCGATCTGTCGATCCGGAATCGACCATCTATGACCTACAGACTCCTAGTACAGAGCGCGCAGCGCTTCGGCGTCCGAGATGATGACCTTGCGGCCTTCGGTCGCGATCAGCTTCTTGCGCTTGAAGGTCGAGAGCGTGAGCGAGACGGTCTCGCGTGTGGAGCCGATGAGGTTGGCGAGCTCCTGGTGGGTGATCTTGAGGGCGACGAGGGTGCCGCGCGCGTCGTCGACGCCGTACTCGTTCGCGAGCTTGACGAGGAGCTCCGCGAGCTTGCTCGAGACATCGCGGAACACGAGGGCCTCGACCTTGTTCTCGAGCTCGCGGCGGCGGACGATCATCAGGCGCGTCATCGCGAGGCCGAGCTGCGGATGGCTGTGGATCAGCTCCTCGAAGTGGCCGCGATCGATCTCGGAGAGCAGCGCGTTCTCGACGGCCTCGGCCATCTCGGTGCGCGGGCCGCCGTCGAGGAGACAGCTGTCGCCGAACAGCTCGGCGGGGCCGTGGTACGCGAGCGTCAATGACTTGCCGTCGCGCGTGACCTTGCTGACCTTGATGCGGCCACCGTGTACGAAGAACAACGAGCGACCGGGATCGCCGGGCAGGTAGATCACGTCGCGGCGGCGTGCCTCGCGGAGCTCCACGCGCTCCGCCATCCGCGCGATCGCATCTGGGCCGAGATCCGCGAGGAGCGGAACCTTGCGGAGATACCAGAGGACGCGCTTCGGATCGGGCACGGACAAAGTGTAGCAGGGCTTGCAATCATCTGAATGCGTGTCGCCGTCGTTACGAACTGCTCGCGCTAGCGTCAACGATTCCAGTGGCTTGGCACCGTGTACGAGATCTCACGCTCGTGGCGTGAAACGCGAGCAGCCTCACACGGTGACGTCGCTCGGCTCCGTCGCGACGCCGATCCGGATCGTGACATCGCGCCAGCTCGGGTCGCGCGCCATGCGCTCCGCGATCGGCGCGACGACGAGATCTTCGATCGTTCGGCGCAGCGGGCGGGCACCGAGCTTCGGATCGTGGCCGAGCAGCGCGAGGCGGACGCGCGCCGCCGGTGACATCTCGAGCGTGAGGTTGCGGGCGATCAGGCCGGGACGCCGACGCAGCTTGGCGAGCTCGAGATCGACGATCTGCTCGAGCGCGGGCGGTGCGAGCGGCTTGAACGAGATCACCGAGTCGATGCGCCCGAGCAGCTCGGGCCGGAAGAACGCGCGGATCACGCCGAGGTGATCGGCTCCACCGTCGGGCGCGGACGAGAAGCCGGCGGGCTTCGGGTCGGCGGCGCCGAGGTTCGTCGTCATCACGATCACGGACATCCGGAAGTCGACGAGGCGCCCGAGCGAGTCGGTCAGCCGACCCTCGCCGATGACGCCGAGCAGCAGGTCGAACGCCGCGGCGTCGGCCTTCTCGATCTCGTCGAACAGCACGACCGAGAGTGGCTGGCGGCGGATCCGATCGGCGAGGCTCGTGCCGTCCGGCGACGGCGTGATCAGCCGCGCGATCGCCGCGCCGGTGACCAGCTCGCTCATGTCGACGCGCACCAGCCGCTCGGGATCCGCGAACAGGTAGCGCGCGAGCTGCTTCGCGAGCTCGGTCTTGCCGACGCCGGTGGGGCCCGCGAACAAGAGCGAGCCGACGGGGCGCTGCGGATCGTCGAGGCCGGCCTTGAGGCGCGCGATCACGCGGGCGGCGACGGCGCACGCCTGGTCCTGGCCGATCACGCCGCGCTGCAGCGCCTTGGTGATCGTCGCGGTGTCGAGGGCGAGCTCGGACGACAGCAGCTCGACGGGCAGCCCCGACCACGTGCCGAACGCGGCCGTGATGTCCTCGAGCGAGACCTCGGTCGTGCGCGGCGGCCGGGTCGCGAGGTAGTCGAGGAACGCGAGGGCCTTGCCCGGGAACGCCGTGTCGCGGCGGAACGCGGCGAGCAGCTCGACGAGCCGGCGCGCACCGTCGTGCGAGATCGCGACCGGTGGCGAGAGGCGCGCGCCATAAGGTTCGAGCAGCGCGATCGTCTGCGCGGGCGTCGCGTCGGGGAGGCGGACGACGCGCATCGCATCGACGAGCGCCGGGAAGCGCTGGCGCGCGCGGACCAGCTCGGCTTCGTCGCATTCGGCGATCAGCGACAGCTGGCCGCCGATCACCGCGGGCCCGAGCAGCTCGGCGATCGAGGCGCCATCGCTCGATGGCGTCAGCACGTCGGCGAGCCGGTCGACGAACAGCGCGTCGGCGCCGTCGCTGAGCTCGTGCACCATCTGCAGGCAGCGCTGCTGCCACATGCCGAGGTAGACCATGCCGGCGATGATGCGATCCGCGCTCGTCGACCACAGGCGCCGCCTCCGGCCGTCCTTGCCCCGACTGCGATCGAGCATGGCGCGCGCCAGCCGGCGCACCAGCGCGGACTTGCCGCTGCCGCGTGGCCCCACCAGCAGGAGGCTCGGGAGCCGCTGCTCGTCGAGCAGCGGGAGCAAAGTCTCGAACGCGGGCTCGACGCCGACGGTCGCGGCGAGCCGGTTGGCGCGGGCGAGCGCGACCCAGTCCTCGCTGATCGCCTCGAGCGTCGGCGCGGGCTGCGGCGCATCCTCGTGCTTCGCCTGCTTCGCGGCGGCGGCCTCGACCGGCTCCCACGCGAGGATCTGCTCGTCGACCTCTCGCCGGAGATCATAGAGCGCGGCGGGGGAGTCGCCGATCAACGCGGAGAACACGAGGGAGCGGATCGTGTCGGGGACGGTAGCGAGATCCTCGGTGACGAACGACCAGTCGAAGCGCGGCACGATCACCCGATAGAGCGCCGCGCCCTCGAGCTTCGCCGCCGCGTAGGCGAGCCGGATCGGCACCGTCGCCTTGCTGATCACGTAGCCGTGCGGATCGGGGCGGCCGGGATGGATGTCGACCGCGATCCGCCGGAGCTCGAGCTCCTCGGTCCACTGGTAGCGAGCGAGATCGTCGTCGTCGTCGTCGTTCTCGACGATCAGCGCCGCCTGCGGGGCGAGGCGGCGGAGCGCCGTCTCGGCGTCCTCGGCCATCGCGGCGGGCGGCGGTCCATCGAACGCGGCCTTCATGCGGCGCAGCAGCACGGCCGACCACAGGCCACCGTGGTGCTGGGTGAGGAACACGCGGAACGAAGGGCGCTTCATCGGTGGTCACTGTTCCGGACTGCCGCGCCCCCGAGCTGCTCGGGGGCTTGGCCTGCCGCGCCCCCGAGCTGCTCGGGGGCTTGGCGGCTCCACGCGAGGTGCCAGGCGCGGCGGATCGCCTGGCCGAGGTCACGCGCGGTGCCGCGATCGACCCACCCGGTCCCGAAGTCCTCGATCTCGACCCCGTAGGGTTCGCCGGACCGGAGCGGCGGTCGGTACGTCAGCGTGCGGGTCACCGGCAGCAGCACGTCGGGGTTCGGCGGCAGGGCGCCACCGAGCTCGAGCACGCGCTCGAGCTCGCGCCGCGCGGCGGCGTGCGCGGTCAGCAC
>JALZOI010000168.1 GCA_030857245.1 Myxococcota bacterium | reverse complement strand
TGACCGGCCCACTGACCGGCCCACTGACCGGCCGACCGACCGTCAGGCGGCCCTTGCGCCCGGCGGCCCTGGCGTGACCTGGCTGGGCCACGCGACCGCCGTCGCCGAGCTGGGCTCCTCGCGGGTGCTGTTCGATCCGCTGCTGCGCTCGCGGACCCGCGCGGCCGGCAAGGTCGACGCCGTGCTCATCACGCACTCGCACGTCGATCACCTCAATCGCTGGAGCCTCAAGGCGGTCGATCGTGACACCCACCTCGTGGTCCCGAAGGGCGCCCGTCCGATCGTGGCCGACCTCGGGTTCGCGCACGTCAGCGAGCTCACCGTCGGTGATCAGCTCGCCGTCGGGGCGCTCGAGATCACGGCGGTGCCCACGCGCCACGACCATGGCCGCTGGCGCAAGGGCGACGACCCCGAGGCGCTCGGCTATGTCGTCAGCGCCGCCGGCGCGACGCTCCACCATGCCGGCGACGTCGACTTCTCCGATCACGCCGTGTTCGATGAGATCGGCAAGCGGCACGCGATCGACGCGACGCTGCTGCCGATCGGCGGCATGCTCCCCGTCTGGTACTACCGCTGGCGGCGCACCCGCCTCGACCGCGGCGTCCACATCGATCCCGACTGCGCGCTCGACATCTTCGAGCGGCTCGGCGCCAGGGCGCTCGTGCCGATTCACTGGGGCACTGTCAACCTGCGCCTCGGCCTGCCGAGCATGCCGCGGCGCCGGCTCGAGAAGGTGGCGGCCGCGCGCGGCGTCGATCGCGTACGCGTGCTCGGGCATGGCGAGCGGCTGCACCTCGCACATCCGGACGCCCCCAGCGCTGCAGACACCGACTGACGTCGCCACCTAGAACACGCCGTGGTAGCGAAGGACTCCCGTGATCCCGAACAACCCGAGGATGATGCCGATCGTCCAGCCGAACCGCTTGTCCCGGACCAGCGGATCGTTGCGATCGGCGCCGCGGAGCTTCCGCAGCAAGTAGATATCGTAGAGCGCCCAGAACGACCCGAGGAGCGTGAGCACGCTCATCACCCACCGGAACGTGTCCTGCGACAGCGGCTCCTTCATCCCTCGGCTCCGGGGATGCCGTCGACGAGCATCCGCTTCGCATCGTGCAGCACGACGAGCGCGAACACCGGCAGGAAGCCCCAGTAGTAGAACTCGACGGAGAGGTCGCCGGTCGCGAACCCGATCATGAACGCGATGAAGCCGACGACGCGCTCCATCGCATAGGACTTGTAGTTGACGGCGCGCCCCGCCCGCTTCGCGTAGATCAGGCGAAGCCCGGTGTTGAGCACGCCGAGCCCGACCACCACGAGCGCCGGGAACATCGGGGCCCAGCCGTGCAGCCCCACGAGGAGCATCGCGAAGCCGTAGCAGATGCCGTCGGCGATCGCGTCGAACAGCTCGCCGAACGGGCTCCGGCAATCGAAGATCTTGGCGACCAGGCCGTCGACCTTGTCGAGCAGGCCGCAGATCAGGATGAACAGCATCGCCCACTGGCGATGATCGTTCTCGACGGCCCAGTACAGCGGCGGCAGCGTCAGGAACCGCGACGCGGTCACCGCGTTCGCCGGGTTGAACGGCGACACCACGCGGCGGGGAGCACCGGTGGCCGGCGCGAACAGGGGAGCCGCCACGCCGGCTATCCTGCCTTCACGTCACCGGAGGTGATCGGCTCGTCGCTGATCAGCCCGGGGTCCACGAACCGGTAGCGCTTCCACGCGAAGCGGACGCGCTGCAGGAGCGAGACGTGGCTCATGATCGCGACCGCCCAGATCCCGGCGAGCAGCGGCCGGGGGTCGTCGAGCAGCGCGGTGAACAGGATGCCGAAGCCGTAGTAGATGATGAACTCCGCCGAGCCGAACAGGCCGACGACGTCCACCGGGTGGCCGATCTTGCCCTGCTTGCGCCAGATGTCCTGCTGGCTCTCGGCGTAGATCGAGAGCTTGATGATGACGTTCGTGAGCGCGCCCGTGATCCCGAAGCCGAGGACGATCAGGATGTGCGGGTAATCGTAGCTGAGGTTGAGGCAGCCGCCGGCGTACATGATGCCGAGCACCCAGCGATCGCAGACGTCGTCCATCACCGCGCCGAAGGTCGAGCGCTGGTTGAAGTTGCGGGCCTTGTAGCCGTCGATGTGATCGATCAGCCCGCGGCCGAGCAGCAGCGCGAGCCCCAGCCACCAGTGGCCGTAGTAGAGCACCACACCGCCGACCAGGCCGATCAGCGCGCCGATCAGCGTCCACGCGTTCGCATGCAGCGGCAGCCGCGCGAGGCCCGACACGATCGGGTTGAGGACCCGGTCGATCTGCGTGCGAAAAGCGAACAGGTTCATGAGCGGCAGCGACTCTAACCAAAAAGCCGAGGACGAGTACGACGATCCGGCAGGCCCGGCGAGATCATTTAGCTGCCGCGGACCTTCGTCAGCGTCTTGCGCAGCGCGGCAATGAACGTGTCGAGCTGGGCCGATGTGATCGACAGCGGCGGCTGCAGGCGCAGCACGTTGCCGTGCCAGCCCGACACCGTGATCAGCATGCCCTGCGCGTGCAGCTCGTCCTTGATCCGCCCCATCTCCGCCTTGCCGAGGATCTCCTTGGACGCGCGATCCTTGACGAGCTCGATGCCGCCGAGCAGACCGGTGAACCGGACGTCGCCGATCCACGGGTCCTCGATCGCCCACGCCGCCTCGGAGAAGTACCGACCCATCGCGGCC
Source organism: Myxococcota bacterium (assembly GCA_030857245.1). GTDB lineage: Bacteria > Myxococcota_A > Polyangia > Haliangiales > Haliangiaceae > JABFXX01. Next base: position 9,001 of record JALZOI010000168.1, on the reverse strand, counting down.
GCGTTCTCGACGAGCTTCTCGTCGATGATGGTCTCGAACAGCGCGAGGCCGGCAGCCGCCGACACCGCGTTGCCACCCGACGTCGGCGTCGTGCCGCCGAAGAACTTGGCGGTGACCGCATCGGACGCGCAGGTCACAGCGAGCGAGCCGACGCCGCCCGACAGCCCCTTGCCGCCGGTCATGATCTCGGGCTCGAGCCCGTAGTGCTCGCACGCGAACATCTTGCCGGTGCGCCCGAGGCCGGTCTGGATCTCGTCGGCGATCAGCAGGATGCCGTGCGCCTTGCGGAGCTTGTCGAGCCGGTCCCACCACTTCTGGGGCGGCGCGAGGCCACCGACGGCCTGGATCGGCTCGGCGATGATCGCGGCGGTGTTCGGGCGCGCCTTGAATTGCGCATCGACGCCGTCGAGGCACTGCACCGCGCACGTGTCGGGACCGCCGCACGTGCAGCGATAGCAGTACGCCGTCGGGATCGCGTAGTTCTCGGGGCCCATCGGCTTGCCCGCGGACTCGCGATACTTCTCGCTCGCGGTGACCTCGAGCGCGCCGATCGACAGGCCGTGGTAGCCGTTCTGCAGGTACGCGACGTCGGTCTTCTTCGTGTACTGGCGCGCCATCTTGAGGGCGAACTCGTTCGCCTCCGAGCCGCCCGTCGAGAAGAACGCCTTGTGCACCGACGTCGGCGCGAGCCCGATCAACTTCTGCGCGAGCCGGACCACCGGGATGGTGCCGTGCTTGCCCGACACCTGGAGCACCTGGTGGAGCTGCTTGGTGGCCGCCTCCGCGATCCGCGGGTGGCAGTGGCCGGCGTTGTTGACGAAGTAGCCGGCGGTGAGGTCGAGGTAGTCCTTGCCGTGGACGTCGGTGATCACGCACCCGCTGGCCTTCGCCACGATGACGGGCTCTCCGGCCGGATGAGGCCAGGGCCGCATCACGTACTTCTGGTCGGCGGCTTCGATCTCGGCAGCGTCCGGCGTTGGCTCACCCATGGTCGCGGTGCTCCTCTACTTCGTGGTTGGGTCGGGGTATCGCACGCAACAAAGTCAGGTCAAGTTCCAGAGTTAGATTGCCACGGGCTGCCGTGGATCCCCGGCGCTCACCGCTTCAAAACGCTTCGCTTCACGGTCCCACACGCGGACGTGGTCCCCCGTGATCCGGCCGTGCTCGATCTCGAACACGCGGTACCGCGCGGTGCGCGCTGGCTTGTTGTGGAAGTACGTGCCCGAGGCGATGCCGCGCACCGGCACGTGCGTGCCCGCGGGACCGGCCAGCGTCTCGGTGAGGTCGACGTGCTCGTGGCCGTGCACGATCAGCTCGGCGCCGGCCTCGGCGATCACGTGCGCGAACGCGGCGTGATCACGCAGCCCGCGGATCCGGCTCCGCGCGCGGTTGCCGGCGGGCGGGTGATGGATCCCGACGACACGGACGGTGCCGCGGAGCCGCTCGTCGAGGAGCACGTGGCGGAGCCGGGCGAGTTGCCCCTGCCCGAGGCTGCCGTACGCGGTGAACCACGGCGTCGCGCGGCTGGTCGAGAGCCCGATCAGCGCGACCTCGCCGCGGACGCGCACGATCGGCCAGTGCAGGATGTCGTCGGCGGAGTGGCGGTGATCCTCCTGCCACTCCCAGCCCGGATCGGGCGTGGCGTAGTCGCCGAACATCTCCGAGAACAGCGGTACGCCCTGGGCGACGTACGCGTCGTGGTTGCCGGGGATCACGGTGACGTCGAGCGGCCCGAGCGCGAGCTTGTCGAACTTGGAGCGAGCGAACGCGAACTCCTGACGGAGCGCGAGGTTCGTGACATCGCCGGTGCACAGCACGTGCTCGATGCCCTCGGCGTTCATGTCGTCGACCATCTGCTCGAAAGCGGCGACGTGGTAGTGGCGGCTGCGCGACGACAGCAGGTTCATCGCACCGATCCACCGCTTGTTCGCGAGATCGAGCCAGCGCGCGCCCTCGTGTGACAGCAGGTGCAGGTCGGAACAGTGCGCGAGCCTCATGCGAGACCCGCATAGGTAGCACGTGCCCGCGCGCAGATGCGAACGACCGGCTCGAGCCCGAGCTGCGCCGCCGGCCGAGTCGCGGTCGCCCGCTCGGACCTGTAGGCGTTGGCCCTCAGGGCGTGACGCACGGCGTACGACGCCCCGCCCTCCCCGTCGATGGCAGCCGGTCGAGCGACCCTGGCGCGGGCGCAGGCGACCGATCGCGCCGCGCGGTCGCCGTCGCTGCACGAGCGCGCCGAGCACGCGCCTGGTGACCCGCTCGAACACGCGGCGATCGCGCGAGCGTCGCGCGAGCTCCCCGGTCGAGACCGCGCCATGTCGATGCACGTCGTGATTGCCCGCCGTCCGAATGCGCGACGGTCGTATGCGGAGATGATCGATCGGAGAGCCGCACGGCGCACGAACGTTTCGCGAAGATGCGCCCCAGATCCCGCCGTGCGGTTGCTAAGGTGCGCCCCATGGAGCGGCGGCGGGATGGAGGGGCTGGGTCGACCCACACCCGCAACGTCGATGGTCTGGGCACGCCGGGGCGGTCGACGCTCACCGAGCAGCTTGAGGCCTCGGGCGGTAATCCGGGGCTGTTCGATGGCGCCGAGTGGGAAACGATCAGCCCCGACGAGATCACCCGCATCGACGACGTCGCCACGGCCGCGGTGAAGCACAAGGACGCGGGACGCCAGGTCGATCCCGGCATCCGCGCGCAAGCCGAGGCGCAGCTCGGGGCGGACCTTAGCAACGTCCGCGTGCATGATGATCCCCGCGCACAGGCGGCCGCGGGCGCGATGGCCGCACGCGCCTTCACGTATGGCGCGGACATCTTCCTCGGACCCGGCGAGAGCGCTCTCGATCTCGGTCTGATGACGCACGAGCTCACGCACGTCGTCCAGCAAGGCGCCGCTGGTAAACCGAGCACGCAGCGCAAGGTGGAGGTCGGCGCCGCGAATGACCCTGCAGAGCATCATGCGGACGCGGTCGCAGCACAGGCGACCTCCGGTGCCACTCCGACGCGGCTGCTGGTCGACGAGGGCCAGCCGATCGCCGGTCAGATGTTGATCTCGCAGTTCTTGCCGCTCCTGCGCGGCACGATCACGACCGCCGTCGAGCAGGAGCTCGGGAAGCTGGGTGCCGCCGTTGGCTGCCCGTGGATCGACAAGTACTTCGCGAAATACCAGGACCAGCCGGCGAGCGCGGGGGAGGCGCTGCTGCGGCGCTGGCTCCCGAGCGCGAAGGACGCCGCGAACGCGCACGCGCTGCTCGCGCTCGTCGGCGCACGCGTGCGTGCGGCCGTGAAGACCTGGGATACGACCGGGCAGCTACCGGCCGATCTCGCTGCCGCCGATCCCGAGATCGCGGCGGCCGCAGACGCCCCTGTGGGTGGAACGGCCCAGCGCAAGTCCCTCGACGGTCTCGAGTCCGAGCTTGGCGCCGGCAGCTCGCTCGACGGGCCAGTCGCCCAACGGATGTCGGCGGCGGTCGGCGCAGACGTCTCCGCGGCCCGCATCCACACCGGTCCAGTCGCCGCAAAGCAGGCGTCGGAGCACGGTGCCGCGGCGTTCGCCGTCGGCAACAACGTCGTGATGGGTGGTGACGCGCCCGCGCCCGGCACGCCGTTCGGCGATGCACTGCTCGCGCACGAGCTCGCCCACGTCGCGCAGCAACAGGACGCAGCAACGGATCCGGTCGCCCGCCGCAAACCGATCGGCGAGGAAGACCAGGTCGCCGAGCGGGACGCCGACCAGGCGGCGGAGCGAGGCGCGGCCGACAAGGTCGGCGATGTCATGCGCACCGGCCTCCAGCTCCAGCGCTGCGCCGGCGTCGATCCGGCGTTCCAGCCGCAGAAGGTCCAGGGGCCCGACGTTGGCCGGCTGGTCGCTACAGGCGCCGCGGGGTCGGCGAGAAGCTACGGAGCGGGCTCTCGCACGCCCACGGCGTCTCCGACGTCGCGTTCCTCGTCGATCCGGCGGCTGCCCTCACCAAGCGGTTCCCCGGGATCCCCAAGTCGTCCATGGAGGAGCTCTGCAAGCGCCACCCGGATGCGCTGCGTGCGCTCGAAGCCGCGAGCGAGGACGACGTCCGCAAGATCATCCGGGCGTTCGGCGAGGCGACGAACCCGAAGGACGTCGAGGACATCCTGCGCTCGTACTTGTACAAGTCGCAGAAGAAGGCGCGCAAGGGCCCCAAGCACGGTGGCACCGAGGGTCTCGAGCCACCGCAGAACGTCGGCGCGGCCCTCGACAGCTCGCTCGACAACCTCACGATCGCGCGCGCCCGCGGGTATCCGTTCGGGTTCAAGGACAAGGCGTCCTACGAGGCCTTTCTGAAGACCATGGAGGACGAGCTCAAGGCGCGCGGCATCAACGGCAAGCCGCACGTGCAAGGGAGTGCGACGCACAGCCAGACCCCGGGCGACGTCGACGTGGAGATCCTCGTCGAGGCGAAGCATTTCGAAGAGCTCGGCAAGCGCTTCCTCCATCAGGCCCCCGAGGGCAGCGCTCAGAAGGAGCTGGCGATCAGCATCAGGAAACAGAAGATTCCTTCGTATCAGTTCTATCCAGACCAGGCCCCCTCTGTCGCTGATACCGTCCGCAAGTTCACCGGCGGGCCGGATGCCAAGACGCTCGAGGTTCAAGCGACGCTGATCACGAGAGGATCTGACTTCGACCTCGGACCGCATCTATGACGCGCTATTTCGAGAAGTTCTTCAACGACCATCCGATGGTCGAGATCGACGCGGAGACTGCAAGGCAGCGGGGCTACTACGTCGAAGAGCTGGCTGCACCGATGAGGTATCGCAGCTTCATCGCCGGCCGGCTCGACTCGGTGAAGTATCCAGGATGGACCGACCCGCGCGAACCCCTCGCCGATCTACGAACCCGCAACGAGGGTGTACGCGGCGAGGTCTACTCCCCGGTCGAGCGTGGTGGCAATACGAAGCGGTGGCGCACCTGGTTCGCGGACGCGAAAGGCGACGTCCAGAAGATCCTGGAGCCCGAGTTCGACGATCAAGGCCGTTATCTCCGCGAGAACTACCTCGGCCCCGATGGCGAATTGCGCAGCTACATGGTCTACGCCTACAACGAGTGGGGCGAGCTGATCGAGGTCGTGACGTATGCCCCTGATGGCACCGTTATCAACCGCCACGACTGACCCGCGGCGGTTATCCGCGAGGTCGGACGGACCACCGATGACGCGCTATCTACAACGCCGACCCGACGGTCGAGATCTGACCCGCTGCGGCCATCCGCGAGCACGAACCCGATGGCACCGTCATCAACCGGCACGACTGATCCGCTGCGTGCTATCCCGAGCGTGTCATGGCGCGCACGCTGATCGTTGGCGACATTCACGGCTGCTACCAGGAGCTGCTCCAGCTGCTCGACGTCGCCGGGCTGCGCGATGACGATGTCCTGATCAGCGTCGGCGATGTCGTCGACCGCGGCCCCGAGCCGCTCGCGGTCATCGAGCTGTTCCGCAGCCGCCCGCGCTCGCTCGTGCTGATGGGCAACCACGAGCGCAAGCACGTCCGCGAGGTGTTCTCGTACGCGCAGCAGATCACGCGGCTCCAGCTCGGCGAGCGCTACGCGGAGTGCGTGGCGTGGATGAAGTCGCTGCCGTACTTCTACGAGACCCCCGAGATCCGGATCGTCCACGCCGCGATGGTGCCCGGCGTGCCGCTCGCCGAGCAGGACGAGGACATCCTCGCGGGCACGACGTCGGGCGAGCACAAGTTAGCCGCGCAGCTGCCGTCGGGGCACTGGCACGACCACTACACGGACCCGACGCCGATCGTGTTCGGCCATCACGTCGTCGGGAGGGATCCGCTCATCACCCCGAACGGCGTCTACGGCATCGACACCGGCGCGTGCCATGGCTGGCGGCTCACCGCGCTCAGCGTCCCCGACTTCACGCTACACGCGGTCGACGCGCGCGCCGATCACTGGGCTGCCGTCAAGGCCGCGTGGCAGCTCCCCGTGCTCGCGGCCAAGCCGTGGCTGACGATGAGCTGGTCGAGCTTCGACGCCGAGCTCGCGCGGTTCGGCGCGGCGACCGGTGACGCCCGCGCCTACCTCGACGAGCTCGCCGGGTGGGCCCACCAGCTCCGCACCCGGGCCGTCGAGCTCGTCGCGGCGGCGCACGCTACGGCCGAGCGGATCGAGCGCGAGGTCGGGCGCGACCGGTTCACGGCGGCCGCCCGCGCCCACCCCGCGGCCGCGCTGATCTTCCAGGCGCGCTCCGGCCGGCTCGACCGTGCGTCGCTGATGCGGGTGTGCTCGACCCCACGCAAGACCTACGACCTCGCGCGCCAGCTCGGCGTCGCTGTCGAACCCCTGCAGAGCACCGACGCATAGCAAAGCGGCCGCGTCGGCATCGGCACCAGCATCGGCACGCGGAGGAACCGGGTCGAGATCACGTCAGGCGACCGCGCGGCCGACAATCGCGTGGACGACGCCGGCGGTCCGGCCCTCGATCAGCTCGACGTCGAGCCACAGCTCGCCCGCGATCCGCCGCGCAGCTGCGGCCGACCACGCGGGGTGCTTCGATGACACCACCCAGTCGAGCCGGCCGTCCGGAAGCGGATGACAGGACACCCCGACGCCCAGGCGGGTCTCGCGCCGAGCGTGCTGCGGATCCGCGAGCACCGCCTCGCAGATGCGGTCGAGCTCGCGCAGGTGCGGTGGCAGGAAGAGCTCGCGCCGCTGGCGCGCCAGCGCGAGCGCGCCTGCTGCAATGGCGACTCCGCCGAACGCGCCGACCGTCCAGGCCGCAGGCCACGCGATCGCGCAGGCCACGGCGGTGGTCACGCTCGACCACTGCCCCTCGCTGAGGCCGAGCGCGTAGGGCCTGACCGGATCACCGCGCCAGAGCTCGAGCGCGAACCGAACGAGACTGTAGCCGAGGGCATACGCGATCGTCGCGCGACCAGGCACGGTCGACACGACGAGCGCGATCACCACCAGCGCGAACGTCGCGGCGCTCTCGACCAGCTGGATTGGAAACAACGGGCGTCCGCGCCAGCGCGCCCAGAAGCCCGCAGCGACGTGGGCTTCGCCATAGCGCACGCCCCGTCGAGCCGGTCGCCCGTGGCAGCATGCGACGTGAAAGCACCCGAGCCGCCCGAACCCGAGGAACACGCCAATCCCGAGCGTGGTGACATCGAGGACGCGCCACGTGTGTCCGCCAATCGCCAGGCTCCCGACAACCACGGTCGCGGTCACCGCGAACGAAGCCTGGTAGAACACGATCCACTCGCGCCCCTTGATCGCGGTCGCGATCGTGACCGTCGCGAGGAAGGCGATCGGCGGGCCGATCATCGCGAGCAGGCGCTCGTCGAGCGACAGCTCCCAGACGGCACCGAGCGCCGCACCCAGCGCGCTCGCACAGACGTACCCGACGAACCCGAGAACGGTGTACGTGCTCCACCGGCGACGACCGAGGGTGGGCTGCGTGCAGCGAGTCAGCGCCGGGTCGCTCACAGCCGTCCGGTGCGATCGGCCCTCGTCAACACATGCCCGGCATTGTGTTTGTCGGCGGGACGAGCCGTCGGAATCTAAGCGGCACATTGATCTCGCTCGCGCCTGGATTCCCTGCCACTGCCAAGAGGCGCTCCATCTCACCATTCACCCTCATCTGCTTCACTTTGGTAACACTCTCACGCGTAAAGAGGCCCGAGCGGGCACTGGACGAACTCTTCGCGCGCGCCCGCGCGCATCTAGCCGATGTAAAGCGTCATGTTCTCCCGGGACGAAGTCGCCCGCCAAGCATGAGATTCTTGGTCGCTCGTGGTGCGCACGGCCTCGTTGTTGTCCTCGAAGTCGCTCCTCGCCAGTGACTCGCGCGGTGGCAGTGACCACGGAGTCAGGCCAAGTTCGCGCGCGGTAAGCCAACCGGTAAAGCTCGCGACAACTTTCCGAATTGACCGGTACGCACTCGACTGCTTACAAGCGCGCATTCGCGCGCCCACATCTGGAATGACAACCCCTTCTTCGAGGCTGCCCTCAAGACCGTCACGTACCGTCGAAGCAATTCAGACACGGGACCGCAATGAGCGAACTGTTCACACACGACTCGATGCGAGCAGCACTGCTCGATCATGCCGATCTGTCGCAGCTCCAGCTGCTACACGATCGCTGCAGCGACTTCTTCGTCCTGACGAGTGGCGCTCCTGCCCCGCCCGACGCGGCCGAAGAGATGGTTCACGATCTGCCGCCCGGCAGAACACTCGCTGATAAGTTCGTCGTCGGGTGCTGGGTCGCTGACCAGCTGGTTGCCGCGGCAGACCTCGTGCGTGGGCTGCGGCGATCCGATGACTGGTGCATTGGCTTGTTTCTCGTCACCCCGGCGTTACGGAATCATGGGCGGGGCACCGCGATCCTCACGGGACTGCTCCACTGGCTCGCCTCGATGGGGGCGAGCTCGGTGTGTCTGGTCGTGCAGAAGCAGAACATCGGCGCTTTGCGGTTCTGGACGCGGAGCGGATTCCAGACCTACGAGGCGACCGTCCAGCGCTTCGGTAGCTTGAACAACGAGGTATTGAAGATGGAGATGCTACTTCGCGACAGCGAACACGCGCAGCCGGGCACCTAGCGTGGCGCAGTGCCGCGCCCGCGCACGTTCGTGCTCTCGCGCGCCGGCGAGCTCGTCCGGATCGAGCCCGCGTAGCGCCAACGGGCGGTCAGCAGCCGCGGTCCTGCTCGTTGCAGCTGCAGCCCTTCGGGGAAGCCGGCGTTGGCTTCGTCAGCATGCTCGGGCGCAGCTTCGCGGTGCACGCCGAGGTGCAGGTCTCGAGGGTCGTGAAGGCCTCGCAGAAGCTCTGGCCGCCATGGGTCTGGCCGCGCAGCACGAACACCGTCGGGCGCGCTGCGTCGGTGCGATCGACCGTGATCGTCGGTGAGATCGGATCCGGTGGCCGCGGCGAGGTCGTGGTGCTGCGCCGGCGCGAGGGTGGGTCGGCGGGCGTCGGTGGGTCCGGCGGCCGGGCGTCGGCGTCCTCGGCCGCGACC
>JALZOI010000758.1 GCA_030857245.1 Myxococcota bacterium | reverse complement strand
CCGTCGAGCCATCGCAGCCGCCCGCGATCGCGAGCACCGAGGTGCCGCTGACGCCGGCCGCGCCCGTCGCCACCAGCGGGTTTCGGTTCGGCTCCTACGGTCGGGTGATCGCGGGCACCGACCTCCGCGGCGGCAAGCCCGAGAGCGCGAACGTCGTCGCGCACGGACCGCGGATCGTCGAGCCGAGCTACCTCGAGATCGATCTCTCGTATGGCTTCGTGACGCCGAGCGGCAAGTCGCTGCGCCCGGTGATCACGCTCGCGTTCAACAGCACGCTGTTCCACGAGACCGGCGAGTTCGACGCGCAGCCCGCGCTCCGCAATGTCTACCTCGACGCGCAGCTCACCAGGCACGTGACCGCGTGGGTCGGCTCGCGGATGTACCGCGGCGACGACATCTACCTGTTCGACTACTGGCCGCTCGACGATCTGAACACCGTCGGTGGCGGCCTGTTCTACCGCCGGCACCAGCGCACCGACGAGACGACGGGCGCGCCGAGCGGCGACGTCCTCGAGCTCGCCGCGCATGCCGGCGTGAACCGGCTCGAGAACCTGTTCCAGTTCCAGGAGATCGACGTCGCGGATCCCGAGCAGGGCGCGACCACGGTCGTCCAGCTCAACCGCCAGCGCATGGTGCTCTCCGGCACGGCCTCGTACATCATGCAGGGCGTGCTCGCCGACGCGGGCCTCAAGCTCAAGCTGCACGGCGAGATGCACGGCCTGCCCTCGGGCACGCGCCGCCGCGTCGACGGGACGCTCGAGGCGCTGCCCGGTGACCGCGGCTACGTGATCGGTGCCGAGGTCGGCACGTTCGGCTTCGCGTCGAGCGAGTCCGGCCTGCGCCGGCACCTCAACCTGTTCGCGCGCTACGCGAAGGGGCTCGCGGCGTTCGACGAGCTCGCGCCGCCGACGAGCTTCGGCGCGGATCTCAAGACGACGCGCGCGAACGAGCTGTCGTTCGGTGCGTCGGGCAACTGGGATCTCGGCTTCGGCCACGTGATGCTCGGCGCGCTGTCGCGGCGCTTCACCGATGCCGATGGTCCCGGCGCCGACTACGACGACGGCTGGGAGTACGCGCTCGCCGCGCGCCCGCTGTTCAACGTGATCCCGGGCGCGCGCGAGGTCTTCCTCGGCGCCGACGTCTCGTACCAGGCGCGGTTCCCGAACGGCCTCAACCCGACGACGCAGCTCGCGCAGGATCCGTCGGTGTTCCAGCTCGCGCCGATGCTCGTGTACTCGCCGATGGGCCCGTCGGGCTACGACCGCCCGCAGCTCCGCCTCGTCTACCGCGCCGCGTTCCTCAACGAGGCGGCGCAGGATCTCTACGTGCCGGGGGATCCGCGGCGCGAGCACGGCGTGACCCACTTCCTCGGCGTCCAGGCCGAGTGGTGGTTCAACAGCTCGACGTATCGCTGAGCCCTGACGTTCAGGGACAGGTCTCGCAGCCGGCGCGCAGCGACGTGCAGCCGCCGTCCAGCGTGTTGCACTGCAGCGCCGTGCAGATCACGTTCTCGCAGAGGGCTGGGGCCGCGCACCGCACGTCGCACGCACACGACTGACCGCACGCGACCCCGCGGCACGAGTTGACGCCGCTGCAGGTGACCTCGCACTCGCCGGGGCCGCACGCGACGTTGCGACACGAGCTGTTGCCGGCACAGTCGACGACGCACGACTTCGCGTCGAGGCAGTTGACGCCATTGCGACACGAGTTCTGCGTCGTGCACTTGAGGTTGCAGTCCCAGCCGGCCGGGCAGACGATCTGCGCGGAGCACAGGGACGGGCTCATCGCACAGTCGACGATGCACTCCTTCGTCGACGTATTGCAGGACGTACACTGTGCGGGGCACACCGTCGCGTCGGGGGCCGCGGCGTCGCGGCGAGCGTCGGGGCCGGGGCCCGCGTCGACCTTGCCACCACCACCAGGGACCACGCAGTAGCCGCCGAGGCATTCGCGTCCCTCGCCGATCTCGTCGCACCGCGCCTGCGACTCGCACGCGAGCTCGTCGCTCGGGTGCTTGATCGAGCAGCTCGCGGCGACGATGCCGGCGAGGACGAGCATGCCGAGCCAGCTGATCACGAGCTTCATGGCGCGCCTCCGAACGTGATCGCGATGCCCGCACCGTCACCGAGCACCGCGGGCGTGATCCGCGCCGCGTGCGCGCGCCGCGCGCGGTTACCTTTGACGAAGTAGTACGTGCTGATGCCGCCGAGGATGGCGCCCGTCAACGCGAGCACGTTGCCGGTCGACGCGTAGTCATCCCCCTTCTGCTCGAGGTCCTGCAGGTTCTCGAGGTCGACGCGCGTCCGGTTCGGCGCGCTCTCCGCCTCGTCGGCGACGCTCGCGGCCGAGCCCCAGAAGATGAGGCCGAGCAGCAGCAGCGTGCCGCCGCCCGCCATGCCCATCAGCTGCAGGCGGCGGTTGCCGCCGGGCGGGCGCTCGTCGAGGGGACCACTCGCGGCCGCGGTCGAGACCACCGATGGCGTGGGCTCCTCGATGGTGGTGGCGGGCGGCACCGCCGACGATGGCGTCTCGGGCAGCGTTGGCGGTGCCGTGCTGATCGCGGGTGCGGGGCGCGGTGCGGGCTGGCCGGGCGCGACGCCGGCGGCCGCCGGCGTGCCACCGAACAACGGCGCGATGCCATCGAGCCGATCGGTCTGATCAGGCGGCACGAGCATCGTGGCCGTCCTCGTGACGCCACCCTTCGCGACGCGGCGCACGTGGACCTCGAGGCCGCCTGGCCGCGGGGTCGTGCTGATCGTGACGACCTCGTCGACCGCGAGCATGCCGAGCACCTCGTCCGAGCAGGTCGGCGCGTCGGGAGAGCAGCCGACCGCGGCGGCCGCGTCGCTGAAGGTGATGTCGCCGCGAGTCGTGGGCGTGCCCGTCGCCTTCGCGAGCGCGAGGACCGAGGCCTCGATCTTCGCGTGCGCCTGCTTGTCGGCGCGGCCCTCGGCGCGGAGCACGAGTACATCGGCCTGCGCGCGTGCGGTCAGCACGGTCATGACCAGCGCCGCGGTCACCCACCCTCGCGTGATCGTCATGATCAGAGCCGCTCCATCCGGTCGCGGATCTGCGCGGCGTCGCCGGCGCCGGGAGAGAGCTGGAGGTACTTGCGGAACGCGGTGCGCGCCTGCGAGCGCTTGCCGAGCTTCTCGTAGACCATGCCGATGCCACGCCAGGTCGGCGCGTGCTCGGGATGCACGGCGAGCGAGGACCGGAACGTGGCGAGCGCGCCACCGCTGTCGCCACGCGCGAACTGCTGGATGCCCGCCTTGTACGCCGCGCCCGCGTCACCGGACCGCTTCGGCGCGGCGTATGGATCGATCGGCTTCGCGGCGGCGGCGGGCCGTGGCTTCTGGTTGCTCGCGGCGAGCGGATCCCAGCCCGGCGCGGCGGGCCTGGCCGTCGGCTTCGCGAGCTTCGGCGCGGCGGGCTTGGGCGGCTGCGCCTTCGGTGTCACCGCGACGGCGGGCTGCGACGTCGGCTGCGGCCTCGGCGGCTCCGCTTTCGGTGGCTGCGGCTGTGGCGGCTCGGCCTTCGGTGGCTGCGCGGTCGCGGGC
>JALZOI010000167.1 GCA_030857245.1 Myxococcota bacterium | reverse complement strand
GCCCGACAACGGCGCGATGATCGACTACGTCACGCTCGACGAGATGAACGGGCTGTTCGATGCCAACTGGAACGGCGAGCCGCTGGCCGCACCGACCACGCTGATGATGGGCTTCCACCCGGCGCCGAGCATGTCGCTCGCCGAGTTCCGCCGGGTCGATGGCTTCCTCGACTACGCCGATCAGCACCTCGCTGCGCGCGGGCTCGGCCCGGTTGTCTACATCACGCTCGTCGATATCGTCGCGGCGTACGCCCGCTAGCCGGCCGCGCTAGACGCGTCTCGCGTTGCGTGTGGACGCGATCGGCGGGCTCCCGCCGGACCGCTTTGACCCGTGCGATGTTGTGGACTGTGCCGCGATATGGTCCATTCCCGACCATCGCTGGTCTCTATCATTAATAATCAGCGCCGCCGAAAGACAGAGAGAAAGAAATTTCTAAATGAGCAACTTCCAATCCGAGATCCAGAAGCTGGTGGACGGTTTCGTCACGCAACTCACCGAGCTCTGGCGTCGTGCCGCGATCGATTCTCTGACGGGGCTGGATGCGGGGTCGGGTCGGGGGAAGAGTCGAACGATGGCGATGCCGGGCAATGGCGGCCGAGGTCGGGGCCGCGGCGCCAAGCGCACGGGGGAGGAGCTCGATCAGCTCGCCGACTCGTTCGTCGAGTTCGTGCGGGCCAATCCGGGCCTCCGCATCGAGCAGATCAACAAGCAGCTCGGCACGTCGACGAAGGAGCTCGCGCTCCCGATTCGCAAGCTGCTGGCCGATGGTGTCCTCAAGGCCAAGGGCAAGAAGCGCTCGACGGCGTACTTTGCTGGCGAAGGTAGCCGCAAGAAGAAGGCGACCAAGTCCTAGTCACAGGAGGCGACATGCCCACGCGCGATTCGATCCCGCATCGATTGTTGAAGCAGGCGGAGCTGCGGCCCACCGCGGTCGCCTACCAGGCGAAGGTCAACGGACGCTGGCAGCCCACGACGTGGCGCGCGTTCGCGGACCAGGTCCGGCTCGCGGCCCGCGCGCTGATCGCGCTGGGCTTCCCGCGCGGGGGCAAGGTCGCCATCCTCGGGTTCAACCGCCCCGAGTGGGTGATCCTCGATCACGCGGCGATGATGGCGGGGGGCGCGCCCGCCGGCATCTACACCACGTGCTCGGCCGAGGAGGTGCAGTACATCGTGCACCACAGCGAGGCGAGCCTCGTCCTCGTCGAGGACGCCGCCCAGCTCGCGAAGCTCAAGGAGCGGCGTGACGAGATGCCGCTGCTGAAGACCATCGTGATGATGCGCGGCGCGACCGCGACCGGTGGCGACGTCCTGACGTGGGACGACCTCCTCGCGAAGGGCGAGCCGGTCGCCGACGCGAAGCTCGACGAGCGCCTCGACGCGATCGAGCCGGCTGATCTCGCCACGCTGATCTACACGTCAGGGACCACAGGGCCACCGAAGGGCGTGATGCTGTCGCACGGCAACCTGTCGTGGACCGCGCAGACGTTGATCGATGTGTCGGGCGGCAGCGCCGAGGACCAGGATGACAAGCGAGGGCGCCCCGAGCCCGACGTGTCGCTGTCGTACCTGCCGCTCTCGCACATCGCCGAGCAGATGGCGACGGTGCACATGCCGGCGAGCACGGGCTCGATGGTGTACTTCGCGGAGTCCATCGAGAAGGTCCCCGAGAACCTCAAGGACTGCCGGCCGACGGTGTTCTTCGGCGTGCCGCGGATCTGGGAGAAGTTCCACGCCGCGGTCGCCGGCAAGCTGGCCGCCGTCACCGGGACCAAGGCCCGGCTCGTCGCGTGGGCCCGCAAGGTCTGCACGGACGTCAACGCGCACCGGGATCGCGGCGAGGCGCTGCCCCGGCTGCTCGGGCTGCAGTACGCGATCGCCAACAAGCTCGTGATCAGCAAGCTCAAGGCCGCGCTCGGGTTCGACCGCGCTCGCTCGCTGATCTCGGGCGCGGCGCCGATCGCACCCGACGTCCTCGAGTTCTTCGCGAGCCTCGACCTGCCCGTCCGCGAGATCTACGGTCAGTCGGAGGACACCGGCCCGACCTCGTTCAACCTCGAAGGCAAGACGAAGCTCGGCACCGTCGGGCCGCCCCTCCCCGGTCTCGAGTGCAAGATCGCCGACGACGGCGAGATCCTGGTGCGCGGCCCGAACGTGTTCCTCGGCTACTACAAGGAGCCCGAGGCCACCGCCGAGGCGCTGCAGGACGGCTGGCTGTGCTCGGGCGATCTCGGCGCGTTCGACAAGGATGGCTTCCTCACGATCACCGGCCGCAAGAAGGAGATCATCATCACCGCGGGCGGCAAGAACATCGCGCCGAAGAACATCGAGGCCGCGATCAAGCAGTCGCCGCTGGTCGGCGAGGCGGTGGTGATCGGCGATCGCCGCAAGTTTCTGACGCTGCTGATCACGCTCGACGAGGATGCCGCGCGCAAGGTGGCGCCCGACGCCACGATGTTGACCGAGGCGCCGCAGATCACGAGTGCGATCCAGGTCCAGATCGACCTGGTGAACCAGTCGCTCGCGCGCGTGGAGCAGGTGAAGAAGTTCGCGATCCTCGCGCGCCCGTTCGGCATCGACACCGGCGAGCTCACGCCGACGATGAAGATCAAGCGCAAGGTCGTCGCGCAGAAGTATGCGCGCGAGATCGAGGCGATGTACGTCGATGGCGGCGAGGCCGCCGAGGCGCCGCGCCAGGGACCTGCCTGATGGTCGCGCTCTGGCCTCGCGAGAACTACGTCGCCGGCGGGGGCGGCGCGCAGATCGCGCTGATCGCGCTGTCCGCGGTGCCGATCACCGATCCGCTCCCGGTCTCTCGGGGCCGCCACGGCATGCCCGATGAAGGCGAAGGCCCCGGCGCCGTCGCGCTGGTCGCGCGGGATCGCGCCGAGGACCCCGCGTGGTTCGCCGAGCAGGTGCTCGCGCCGTTCACCGAGCTGATCGCGGCGGACCTCGGCCCGAGCGCCGCATCCACCGCGTTATCGGCCGCGCACGCGTACGTCATCGAGGCGCAGCTCGATGACCCCGACGACCTCGGGCACGTGCAGGCGGCGTGGGCCCTCGCGAAGTGCGTGTGCGAGGAAGGCGCCGCGATCGTGATCGACGTCTACGCGGCCCGCGCTCACCTCGGCAGCGAGGTCGCCGCGCTTGCTGCGGAGCGGACCTTCGATGTCATGCACGAGGTCACGCTGTTCTTCGAGGAGGAGGGGACCGGCACGCTCGCCGCGTGGTCGCTCGGGCTCAAGAAGTTCGGGCGGCCCGACCTCGTCCTCACCGGCGTCGACCCCGAGCACGCGACGGAAGCGGCCCTGTTGCTGCGCGACATCGCCGCGACGCTGGCCGCCGGCGAGCGCATCGAGCCCGGCGACACGGTCAGCGCCTCGGACGGACGGACGTTGACCGCCGAGCGCTTCGACGCTGCGGCGGCTCCCGCGGTCGCCGTCGAGGGCGACGCGATCCTGCTACGCGCCGGCGCGGACTAGTCGAGCAGCGTCGGCGTACCGCAGGTCCCGGCTGCCAGCTTCTCGGCAGCGAGCTCGTAGAACGTGCCGAGCGCCGTCATGCCCGCGTTGATCGTCGGGTTGAACCGCGGGTGACCCGCGATCGTCAGCCCCGCGTTCGACATCGAGCCGGTGTTGATGATGACCTTCGCGGGCGTCACGTTGGTGTCCACCGTGAAGTACTTGAGCATGTAGCCCGACTGCTCGCTCACGGCCTTGAAGAAGACCTCGGCGTTGCCGTTGACGATGAAGCCGTCGCCGCCGCCCTGGTGACAGTTGAGGCACTTCTGGTTGTTGCTCGCCGCGAGGGTGCTCCACGCGGGCGCCATGTTCGCGGCCGTGAAGTCCGTGATCGTGAGGCAGCCCGAGAAGGTCTTGAGCAGCGCCTTGGGATCGACCGGCGGCGGATCGTTGGTGCCGCCCGTGCGGTCCTCGGTCTCGGCCGACAGCCAGCCGGTGATCTTCGTGATCTCGTCGGGGGTGTAGGTGATCGCCTTGTGACCCGCCGCGATGTGCGTGAGGATCGGAGCGATCGTGCTGTACTGACCGACGATGGTCGGCGCCGCGAGGATCTTCGGGTACCCGACGGCCGCGTCCAGCGCGTAGAACTTGCCGAGTGCGCCGCTCACGGCATCGATGTTGTGGCAGCCGCCGCCGCTGCACTTCGCCATGATCGGGTGGACGTCCCGGCTGTAGATGGCGGGGCCCTTCTTGGTCGGATCGGTCGTCGTACCGGCATCGGGCTTGTCGTTGTTGGGAACCTGCTCCTCCCCGACCTGGCCGATGCAGCCAGTGGCGAGCAGCAACCCCGAGACAACGGCGAGGAGATGGCGCATGTCCGGGGAGGTTGCAACCGCCGATCCACGCGGGTCACCAACAATCTCGATGGCTTGCGGCAGCGCTCTGCGTGGCGATCCGGGGTCTCTCCCCACGGGGACTGGGGCCTCGGGTGGCTCCCCTTGGGCTACAGTGCCCGTCATGATGGACCCGGGGGTTGAACCGGCGCTGGTGCGTCCGCGGTACGGGCATCACGGCAAGGTGCTGTTCGTCGACCTCTCGACCCGCACCCACCACGTCGAGATCATCGACGAGGCGGTCTATCGCAGCTACCTCGGTGGCTACGGGCTCGGTGCGTGGTTGATGTGGAAGCACTTCCCCGCGAAGACCGACGCCCTCGCGCCCGAGGCGTGCTTCGCGATCGCGAGTGGCCTGCTCACCGGCCTGCGGACGCCGTTCTCGGGCCGCATCCAGATCGTCGGCAAGTCGCCGCTCACCGGCACGTGGGCGGACTCCAACTCCGGCGGCAGCGTGTGCAGCCATCTCCGGCAGGCCGGCTACGACGCGGTCGTGATCCGCGGCCGCGCGGCCGAGCCGACGGTCCTCGTGATCCGCGACGGCGACGTCAGCTTCGAGCCGGCGGGCGCGCTGTGGGGCCAGGAGATCCCGGAGACCTTCGACGCGCTGAAGCAGCAGTTCGGCGGCAAGCGCGACGTCGGCGTCTCCGCCATCGGCCCGGCGGGTGAGCTCCAGCTCCGCATCGCGTCGGTGATGAATGACCGCTACCACGCATTCGGGCGCCAGGGGTTCGGCGCGATCTACGGCAGCAAGAACCTGAAGGCCATCGTGGTGTCGGGCTCGGGCGAGGTGCCGGTCGCCAACCCCCCGGCGTTCAAGGCGCTCTGCAAGCAGATCACCGACGAGTACAAGCGTGACCTCAGCCTGATCGGCCAGGTGTTCGCGTACTTCATCAAGCCCAAGGGCTGGCTCGCCTGGTTGTACCGGCTGATGACGAGGATGGGCGCGAAGCTGCAGTCGCCGACGGCCTCGATGCGGCGCGCCTGGTCGCTCCGCGGGACGACGGCGGCGGTCGCGCTGTCGATCGAGAACGGCGACGCGCCGATCAAGAACTGGCGCGGCGTCGGCTCGCGCGACTTCCCGCTCGCCAAGCGCGGGATGAAGATCGACGGTGCGGTCGTCGACAAGTACATCACCAAGAAGCTGTCGTGCGGCGACTGCCCGATGCCGTGCAAGGGCATCGTCCGGGTGAAGTCGCGTGGGCTCTCCGACGTCCGCCGCCCCGACTACGAGACGATCGTCGGCTTCGGCGCGAACTTGCTGAACGACGACATCGAGCTGATCACCGCGTGCCACGACGCCTGCAACCGCTATGGCATCGACGCAGTCAGCTCCTCGATGACGATCGCGTGGGTCTGCGAGTGCGTCGAGAAGGGGATCTTGACGGCGGCCGACCTCGACGGCATCGACATGAAGTGGGGCGACGGCGAGGCGGCGCTCGCGCTCACGATCAAGATGGGGAGCGGCGAGGGCTGCGGAGCCTGGCTCGGCCAGGGCACGAAGCGCGCCTCCGAGCACGTCGGCCAGGGCAGCGAGGTGTTCGCCATCCACATCCACGGCGGCGAGCCCGCGTACCACGACAGCCGGTTCACCTCGCTGATGGGCGTGACCTACATCGCCGACCCCACGCCGGGCCGCCATACCGCGGGCTCGGCGTCGTGGAACGAGACCTTCGGCGTCGGCTTCTCGCTGCCGAAAGCCGCCGAGAAGAAGGACTGGAACGTGAAGTGGAAGGGCACCGAGGGCAAGGGCAAGGCGCAGGCGCTGCACTCCAACGCCCACCAGGCGATGAACGGCCTCGGCCTCTGCATGTTCACGATGCTCACCGGCTCGCTGCCGTGGACCGACCTGCTCGTCGCCGCGACCGGCTGGCCGATGACCGACGATGACGTCCTCGCATGCGGCGAGCGCATCCAGAACCTGCGCGCCGCCTTCAACCGCCGCGAGGGCATCACACCCGACAAGTTCGCGCCGCACCCGCGCATGCTCGGCGAGGGCGACGGCCTCCTCGAGGCCGGGCCGCTCAAGGGCATCCGCGTCCCGCTGCCGATGCTGAAGGACGACTACTACGCGTCGATGCAGTGGGACAAGGCGACCGGCCACGTCTCCAAGGCGCGCGCCGAGGAGCTCGGCATGACCGAGATCCTCGAGGGCTACACGCTGTGATGAGGAGCTGAGGGATGGGCATCTTCGATCGGCTGCGCGGCGACCAGATCCGGGTCCACATCGTGATCCGAGGCCGGATCGGCGATGCCTGGAAGGACATCGACACCCACGTGCGGGTCCCCGCCGGGACGACGCTCGCGAAGCTCGTCGAATCAGCCGACGCCGCGAAGGTCCCGCTGCGCGAGGCCCTCGAGCATTCGCCGCACCTCAAGGACACGATGATGCTCAACGGCGAGCGCTGCCCGATCCACGAGAACGCCGACCGACCGCTCGCCGAGGGCGACGAGATCTACCTGCTCGCGCCGCTCGCCGGCGGCTGAGCCGTCACGATCGCGCGGCTCAGAGCAGGCCGACGAGCAGCGCGCCGTAGACCCGCAGCAGGGTGGCGAGGTCCGCGTCGTCGAAGTGCAGCGCGGCGCCGACGAAGTAGTCGCGGCCGTACGTCAGCTTCTCGAACCACTGCGGCACCGTCGTGTTGCCCGTGATGATGTCGAGCTCGCCCGGCTCGTTGAGCGCGTCGTCGACACCGGCGAGGATGTAGATCGATCGGAACACCGCGAACGCCCCCGCGAGCTTGACCCGCGGCGTCGGGTAGAACGACCCGAACATGTCGGCCGATAGCCGGAGCCGGCCGTCCATCAGCAGCATGTCGGCGCCGATCCCGAAGGTCGAGTCCTTGAGGCCGGCGCGCACCTGCATGAAGCCGAACTGCTTGCCGAACTGCGCGGTGAACCGCAGCTTGTCGCGGATCTCCTGGCGCCGCGTGTAGCTGTTGGCGTTGGCGACGTCGACCAGCGTGTCGCTCGGGATCCCGCCGAGCGCGCTGCGCTCGAGCTCGACCAGGTAGAACTTGTCGTTGCGGGCGCGGAGCTCGGCGCTCGCGTAGAACCGGAACTGGCGCGAGTTGGCGCCGAGCTCGATGCGGGCACCGAGCCACGACTTGAACCGGCTGAGCCCTGCGGAGGCCTCCTTCGCCGCCACCGTGGCATCCTCGATGTCCTCGCCGAGCGTCGGATCGTTCACCATCCGGCCGAGCGTGCCGCGCCAGTCGTCGCCCTCGCCCCGATCGATCGTGCCCATCACCTCGGCCATCTGCGCGACCGGCTCGTCGAGGCGATCGAGCCCGGTGCGCGCATCGCGGAAGCCCTGGCCGATCCCCTGCTGCGCGTCGGCGATCGAGGCGCGGGCGCGGGTCACACCGTCGCTCCAGCGCGCGAGCGCACTGGTGACGTCGCCGCCGCGCCGGGCGATGACGTCGGCGGCGCGCGCGGTGCGATCCTCGGTCCGCTCCATCGCGCGATCGGCGAGCGAGATCGGACCCTCGATGTGACCGCTCGCCAGCCAGCGGTCGGCCTCGGCCAGTCGGTTCTCCATCGGACCCTGCACCCACTGCCGGCCGTTGACCAGGAACTCGTGGAGCGAGCCGAGCGCGTTGTCGATCTTCGGCATGGCGCGCGCCATCGAGCGCAGGACGGTGTCGGTCGAGCCGCCTTCCTGGACGTGCCCGATCTGCTCGCCGTCGCGGAGCAGCCGCTCGCCGCCGGGGCCCGGGATGATCTCGACGTAGCTGTCGCCGAACAGCGAGTCCGCACGCCGGGTGGCGAACGAGTCGACCGGGATGTGGACCTTGGAGTCCAGGCGCATGTCGACGCGCGCGAACCGGCCCACGATCGTGAGGTCGGTGATGTCCCCGATCCGGACGCCCGCGACGACCACCGGCGAGCCAAGCTGGAGCCGGGACCCGTCGCGGAACATCGCGAACGTGCGGAAGCTCCCGCCGACCGTGGTCTCCGGCATCTTGACGTAGACCAGCAGACCGACGCCCGCCAGCAAGGCGAGCACGATCCCGAAGGTCACCAGTCTCGAGACCACCCGCACCGGCCGATACTAGCGCTTCTGGCGCGCCCGGGACGCGGCCCGGCGGGCTCAGTTGCGCGCGCAGTCGAGCGTGAGCGTGATCATGGCGCCCTGATCGATCACGTCGAAGTCCTCGACCTTGAGCGCGTAGAGGTCCTGAGGCCGGATCAGGCCGGCCCACTTGGCCGTCGTGTGGCGATCGCTCTGCGCGGTCAGCGCGATGTTGCCGCCATCTGCGTGATACATGCCGTACTTCTGGAGGGCCCGGGCGACCACCCTGGCGCCCTCGCTCGGCAGCGTGTCGACCGGGTAGTCCGCGCGCAGCCGGAAGTGGACGCCATACGGCGGCGCCGTCGGGCCGCCGGTCGTGTCGGTGCCGTGGGTGGCCGGCCGCGTGTAGCCGCGGCGGATCCGGTTGTTCGGCAGGATGAAGCGGATCGCGTGCTTGATCTCGCCCGCCGCGACCTCGTCGGCCGTGAACAGCAGCGGGGCGATCGGGAAGCCGGCCGCGTCCGCGCTCGTGCACTGCTCGCCGCGCAGCGTGTCGCCGTACGGCGCCTTCGTGTTCCACACCGCGAGACAGCCGCCCTTGAAGGACGAGCCCTGGATGTTGGCGCGCCACATCTCGTAGAGCTTGCCGTTCGCGCGGTCGTGCACGATCAGGTGACAGTCGCCGCCGGTCGTGCACTCGTAGCCGGTCTCCCCCTCGATGTTGCCGCCCTCGGGCACCGGCACGTCGACGTGATCGCAGTCGGGCTCGTAGAAGTCACCGGTGGTCGAGAACGAGCGCATCGGGGTCGCGGCGTCCGAGCCGAGCACGTCGAACGAGAAGTCGATGTGCATGCGATCGCCGTTGCCCCAGCCGCCGGCCGCGCGCAGCGAGGCGATCATCGCCGCGCTCCGCGGTGACGGTGTGGCCGCCGAGACGTCGCGGTTGAAGAACATCGGGCTCTCGAAGAACGGGCCCGCACCGTCCGCCACCGGCGGCGCATCGACACCACCGCCGGACTTGGTGCCCGCGCCTCCACACCCGATCAACCCAGCGACGACGAAGAGGGCGCGCATCGCCCGGCAGCCTCGCACGGGCCCACCGCCGGGCTCAAGCGTTGATCAGCGGGTGCAGCGATACGGATACGTGATCATCGGCCCGTGGTCGATCACCTCGAAGTCCTCGACGCGGAGGAACTCGAGATCGCGGTCGGTCAGGAGGCCCGACCACTGGTTCGCGGTGTAACGGTCGCTCGCCGCCGTGAGTGCGACCTCCCCGCCATCCGCGTGATACATGCCGTAGCGCTGGAGCGCCCGGGCGACCACCTTGGCCCCCTCGCTCGGGAGCGTGTCGACCGGATAGTTCGCCTTGAGCCGGAGGTGAACGCCATAGGCGGGCGCGTTCAAGGGGCCGGTCGTGTCGGTGCCGTGGACCGCCGGGCGGACATAGCCGCGGCGCACCCGATCGTTCGGGAGCACGAACCGGATCGCATGATCGATCTCACCGGCTGCGACCTCGTCGGCCGTGAACAGCAGCGGCGCGATCGGGAAGCCCGCGGCGTCCGCGCTCGAGCACTGATCGCCGCGCAAGGTTTCGGAGTACTCGCGCCCGGTGTCCCAGACCGCGAGGCAGCCGCCGCGAAAGGTGTCCCCGATGTCGGCCTTGTACATCTCGTACAGCTTGCCGGCCGCGCGATCGTGGACGATCAGGTGGCAGTCGCCATCGGACACGCACTGGTAGCTCGGCTCGCCTTCGAGGTTCCCCACCGTCGGCACCGGGACCGGGGCCTCCTCGCAGTCGGGCGAGTAGAAGTACTCCGGCGTTGGCGAGAACGTGCGCATCGGCGTGGTGGCGTCCGCCTCGAGCACGTCGAACGAGAAGTCGACCTGCAGCCGATCGCCGCGCCCCCAGCCGCCGGCCGAGCGCAGCCCCGCGATCAGCGAGTCGCTGTTCGACGCCTTCGCCATCCCGGAGACGTCGCGATTCCAGAACATCGAGTCCTCGAAGAACGGACCTGCGCTCCCGCCGCCTGCCCCGCCTCCACAAGCAGCAGCGAGCGAGAGCAGTCCAAGTCCGAGCGTACGATGCATCACCGGCGTCCTCCTGCACGGGCCGTACTACCCGGGGTCAGACACTACTTGCACAACCTGCGTCGGCCAACCCGTTGATATCGCCAGGCGCAGCCCAGCCCCGCGCGTCGGTGACCTGCTGCGACGCGCCCCGCCGTGCGACGGCGCTCGGCTACTTCGCGCGACGGAGGTAGTAGTGGACGCCGCGCTGCGGATGGGCGAGCCGGATCGCGAGCGCGTTCCCGGGCGGCCGCGAGACCTTCGCCGCGAACCGCCGTGCGCCATCGATCGGGATCGTGATGCCATCGACCGCCGCCGTCCAGCCCGGGAGCACCGCGCCGCGGACGTCGATGTCGTCGGCCCACGGCTTCGCGTTCGGCGGCGACTCGATGTAGACCTGCGGCGCGGTCTGGTCGAAGTCGATCTTGAGCGTCGAGACCCGCGGCTGCTTCGCGCCATCGATGTCGAACCAGTAGGTGTACTCGCCCTCCTTGAGCTTCTTGCCCTCGACGAGGATGCTCGGCCTGGAGCCGTCGAACGTCTCCTCCTTGCCGGCCTGCGCGAGGTGGAGCTTGAACGAGCTCCCCGTACCGCGAGAGTGGACCTGCAGGTTCGGGATCTGGCTCTGGTACGAGATCCGCCAGGTCCGGCCATCGGCGTCGATCGAGTTGCTGGGGGGGATCTTCGGCAGCGCGCGCCGGCCATCATCACGGGTGACGACGACGCGTCCCGAGGCGACGGCGCCGCCCTCGCCGTCGTTCGACGTGCAGCGCAGGCGGTAGGCCCAGCTGCCGTTGGCGACGAGCAGGTTCGCCGAGGTCTTGCCCGCGCTGATCTTCGCGGTGCGATAGCGCCCGTCGCGATCCATCTCGATGATGCCGCCGTTCGGGCAGTGATCGCCGAACTGGAACTGCACCGCCGTCGGCGGCCGCGGATCGTGGATCGTCAGCGTCTCGCCGACCGCCATGCGGAAGTCGAAGTAGCCGGGGATCGCCTCCACGACGCGGATCGTCCCGCTCCGGGTCAGCGTCGCGGTCTCGCCGCGGCTCATCCCGAGATCGATGCCCGGCGTGCCGCTCAGCTTGGAGCCGCCGCGGGTCATCGTCACCCGGCTGTCGCGAGGGCCGACGCCGAGCTTGGCCTCGGCGGGGGTGGCCGCGCTGCCGGCGAGCGCGATCGCACCACCCGGCAGCAACACCGTCGCGGCGGTCGTGGCCACGGCCCGCGCCTCGCCGCTCTCGATGATGAGCTCGAGGTTCTCGCCGACGGACACGCGCGAGCCGCCCGTGAG
>JALZOI010000757.1 GCA_030857245.1 Myxococcota bacterium | reverse complement strand
CGAGCCCGAGGTCGCGCGCGATCACGCCGGCGACCATCGTCTTGCCGGTGCCCGGGCTGCCCTGGAACAGCGCCGTGATCCCGCGGGCGGTGGTCAGCGCCCGATCGAACCCCCACTGCTCGTAGACCTGCTTGCGGTGGCGGACGCGGGCCGTGAGCTCGAGCAGCGAGTCGGTGATGTCGTCGGGCAACACGATGTCCGCCCAGCTCGCGAGCCGGGTGACGCGGCTCGCCGTGGCGCCGAGCCGGTTCTCGAGGTGCTGGCGCACGGTGTCGTCGAGCTCGCGCATCCACGCGCCGGCATCGGGCGGGCGATCGGGGCGGCGCGAGACCTCGGCACAGACCCGCTCGATGATGCCCGGGCCGACGCGGTAGCGCGCGGCGAGGTCACCCGGGTCGGCGAGCTCGATGCGATGGCGCTCGAGCGCGATCGCCCACGACGCGCCGCGCTCGGCCTCGGTGCGGCCCGGGACATCGAGCAGGAGGTAGCCGGGCTCGAGCGGGATCGGGGCGTCGGCCGGTAACCGGATCGCGATCGGTCCGGGATGCTCGCGCAGCACGATGCCGAGCTGCGTCTTGAGCGCGGGCTCCGCCGCCGCGACCAGCTCGAGGCCATCGAGGCACGGCACGAGGCCGCGCAGCAGTGCGCGCCGCAGCACGCTCTCGAGCGTCCCCGCGAGGGCCTGCAGGTCGCGCGGGATCATCCCGAGATCGATCACGCCGAGCGAGCGCCCCGCCCGCGCCGCGAGCGATGTCAGCAACGTGTGGCGCCCCGCGCCGGTGCGTCCGCGGAGCACGAGGCGGACGGGCGTGCCATCCGGTGGGGCCGCGAGGAACCGCAGCGCCTTCGCGATCAGCGCGCGCGGCAGCTGGAGCTCGGAGACATCGCGATCGACGGTGCGGACGACGAGGTGCGCGTCGGGCTCGCCCGTCACGGCGCGGTTGGCGATGAACCGTACGATCAGCGGATCCGCCGTGAGCGCCACGAACGGCCGCACGCCGGGACCGACGCGCACGAGGCCGTAGCGCCGCAGCGGGCGATCCCCGTCGAGCTCGCGCGCGATCTGCGCCCGGAAGCTGTCGCCGAGGATCCACCCGAGCAGGTGCTCGTCGACGAGGGGGCGGCTCGGATCGTTCGCGAGGATCCCGTAGAGCCGCGCGAGCTCGCCGCGCAGCCGCGGCGCGACCACCGCGAACAGGATCGTGCGCGCGACCGGGGACAGCTGGAAGTCACGCGCGACGACCTCGAGGGGGGTCAAGCGCCCGCCGCGATCGCGATCCGCGCTCACCACGAGATCCTCGATCGCGTGGAGCCGGCTGACGGCGTCGTCGAGCGCCTCGGGCAACCGGCCGGTCGCGAGGCCGAGCAGCCCGGCGACCTCGTCGGCGAAGGGTGGCCGCAGCTGCGGTTGTTGCGCGATGCGCCCGGAGTCCCACGCCTCCGCGATGGCGACGTGGACCTTCGCGGCGATCAGCTGCAGCCGGAGATCGACGGCCTCCGCGATCTCGGCCTCGGTGGTCGTCGGGGTCGCCTCGACCGGATCGAGCCGCACCAGCGGATCGTCGGGCAGATCGTCGGCTCGATCGTCAGGCGCCGGCTCGTCCCCCTCGACGCGTGCTTGCGGGCCGTCCACCGGCACCGAATCTAGCGCGAGAAGCGACGTCCCGACGGCGTCACCAGGAAGTCTCGCTGCGCGCATTTTCCCGCGCCACCGGCTAAGCTCTCGGATCTCGTGGCTGCCGACCGACGGCGTCGAATCCTGCGGTTCTTCGGACCCCGCGGCGACCTGCTGGCCGCCGAGAGCCCGAGTGTCGTGGTCTACGACGCGCGTGGCAACGAGCGCGTGCGGACCGAGGTCCCCGACCTGCTCGACATCGTCGCCGTCGGCGAGGAGCTCTGGGCGGTGACGCCGCGGCGCATCGTGCGGCTCTCGGCGATCGATGGCCGCGAGCTCGCGAGCGAGCCCCTCGACTACATCGATCCCGAGGGCCGGTTCCTGCAGTCGACCACCGCGCCGCAGCTCCCCGTGTGGCACGGCATCCAGCCCGTCGTCGTGCGCACGCAGCCGGCGCGCATCGAGCAGCCGGGCCCCGGCGGCGAGCTGGTGTTCCCGATCGCCGAGGGCCGCTGGCTGCTCTGGCAGAGCGGGCAGCTCAAGCTGTGGCGCACGATCGGCGAGGCGTGGCGGCGCTCGGTCGGCGAGCCCGGGTCGCGCGTGATCGACGCCCAGGTCATCCTCGATGGCCGGCTGTTCGTGCTCGCGCAGCGCCGCGCCGGTGATGCCGCCGATGGCGGCGAGCTCCGGCTCAACGTGGTCGCGGTCTCCGATGGCGCGCAGAACACGCAGCTGCGCATCCCCGCGGTCAACCAGCTCGCGTTCGCGGCGCGGCGCGGCTTCGCGGTAGCGCGCAGCGGCGATCGCCTCAGCGTCATCGATCTTCGCTTCGGGCGCTGGATCCGCGATCTCGTGCTGCCCGACGGCATCACCGACATCGCGGTCGATGAGGGACTCCAGCGGATCGCGCTCGCGAATGCCGAAGGTCTCGAGATCGTGCGGCCCGACGCGCTCGCGACGCCCGTCCACGAGGAGACCGCGCCGCTCGTCGACGCCGCCGAGCACGCGAGCGAGCAGGTGAACGGCGAGAGCGCCGGGCTCCCCATCGCGATCGTCACGGACGCGCCCCTCGCTGCGCCCGAGCCGGTCGACCCGGTCGTCGTCGCCGACGAGGCGCTGCCGGATGCGCCGCTCGTGCGTCTCGATCCGGTGTCGGTCACGAGCACGGCGAGTGCTGCCGAGATCCAGCAGGACGTCCACCTCCGGCTGCAGCTCGCGAGCTCGCGCGCCGCGCTGGCGATCGCGCAGGCCTGGGACAGCGGCCGGATCTCGAAGCCCGATCCGGGACGCCCGCCGTTCGCGAGTGAGGTCGCCGGCCTGCTCGGCCTCGCGAGTGGCCGCGCGCCCGACGATCTCGCGAGTGCCGAGGTGATGCTGCAGGCGACGCAGGACCTGGTCCGCTCCGGCGAGCAGGCGCGCGCCGATCGGCTGGTCCCGCTCGAGGTCCTCGCCCGCGACTTCCAGCTCTCGCCGATCGGCGTCGCGATCCTGTTCGCGATCGTCGCGCCGCACTTGCGCGGCGAGCTCGCGCGGCTCTACGGCATCCTCGCCAACGATCCGGGGCGGCCGCTCGTCGACGAGCACCTGCTCGGGCAGCTGATCGGCTGGGGCTTCACCGAGGAGATCGCGCGCGAGCTCGACGGCGACCGGCCGCTCCGCCGCTATGGCCTCGTGCGCGTCGGCGGCGGCGAGCGGCCGTTCGCCGCGCTCGCCGTCGATCCGCTCGTGGTGCGCTACATCGCGAACCAGCCCGTCGAGGGCGAGCCCGACCAGTTCCTCAAGGTCCGCACCGTCGATCGCGACATCGCCGAGCTCCACCTGCCCCGCCCGCTCGTCGCGAAGGCGCTGCGCTTCCTCGCCGCGCCGCGCGACGCCGACGGACCGCCGGGCTCGAGCGCCGGCCCGGCCCCGGTCCGGATCGTGATCCGCGGGCGCACCGGCGGAGGC
>JALZOI010000756.1 GCA_030857245.1 Myxococcota bacterium | reverse complement strand
TGACCCAACTGATGCGCGCACTCACTCGTCACGAGAACTCCACGCCCGCTGTTGCAACGCGAACGAAGGCCGCGTAGTGATCACCCCGACCGCCACCGAGATTCAACAGTCGACGGGACATCGCCGGACTACTACACTGCGCGCGTCACTCTCGTGCCCATCAAGGAAGTCGCGCGCGCGTTGATCACCACCGGCAAGAACCGACTCCATGCCGATGCACCGATCACGGAGGTCTTCGAGGTTTCACGCTCCAAGTCAGGTGCGGGCCAACGCTGAGCGCTGGATCTTTAGGGCCGAGTGCTGGCGCATCGCAGCCCACCATGACCGGACGTCGCGAACTTCGGACCGTGGTCAACGGTTCTCGGCACGTAGAGCCCAAGCCGCGCGAATGCCGTCATCGCTGCTGGATCAGCTTGCCCGGCAACCGCCGACATCGCTTGGCACCGACACGACCTACCGGTCCCCGGGCTGCACGTCTCCTCAGGATCAGCGCAGGCGAACACGGTCTCGCTCAAGTTTCCGATCGTATCGTGGAGCCCCCACGGGGAGGTCCCGTCGCCTCGCCCTTTGGAACCGTCGAATCGGCCGACGACCCAGCGTCGCTTGTCCTGGATGCATTCCTCGATGACGGCGCACGACACGCGGCGTGAGTCCCAGGTGTCTCCCCACGCGTAGATGAGATCGCGCCCGGTCTTCGGGTCATGGCGCGCCGCGTACTCCCACTGGGCGCTGCTCGGCACCCGCTTGCCGACCCACGTGCAATAGCGCATCGCGCCTTCCCACGAGAAGCCGTTCGCGGCGTCAAGCTCGTGGCCGTGTGGCACGACGAATCGCCCATCACGCTCGTGGATCTCTTCTGGAAGTAGGCCGACGAGCAGGCACGGACTGTCGCCAGCAAAGCGCACGTCGAGCCCCGGACACTGGTTGCCGTGTGCGTTCAAAAACAGCGCCGCCTGCTGCTGCGTCACCTCGAACTGGTCGATGTCGAAGTCGCCGACCGTGGTCGCGACCGGGACCGGCACATACGAGAACGCCGGCGCCAGATCCTCGGGGATCGGCCCGCCCATCATGAACGTCCCGCCGGTGACCCGGCACATCGGATTCGGATCGCGCGCCGGGCGGGGGGCGTAGCGCGTCTTGCAGTCGCCCTGGCGGTACTTGCGGATCGTCGGCGGCGGTGCGCGGTACGGCGGCTCGAGGGCGTCGAGCCGCGCGATCAGGTCGGGCTCGAGCGGGACCTCGGGAGGGACGGCCGCGTCGATGAGGTCCCCCGCCCAGACCTTCGGGGCAGGCGGCAGAGGCGACGGTGCCGGCGCAGGCTCGTCGGCGCGCGAGCCGCATCCGACCAGCGCGAGCGCGAGCGGGACCGACAGCAGGAACAAGCGTGACTTCATGGCGAACGGTGTCGACCGGACAGCCGCCGGGTTGCGTGCGGCGAGCTTACGCCGGACGGACGCCCAACCGGCTCTTGCGATCGGGGGGACGTCCGTGGCATCGAGGTCCATGGTGACGGCACGCTGGCGGGTCTCGGCGGTGGTCATGGCGATGACGGTCGCGATGATGGTGTCGCCAGAGGGCGCGAGCGCGCGGCCGCGGGCAACGTCGGTGCCGCTGCTCGGAGCGAGCGAGGTCCTGCGGGTGACCACGCCGACCGGGTTCATCGATGATGTCGTGACCGGCGATGCCGACCGGCTCGTCCATGTCGTCGCGGACGGCAGCGCGAAGGCTGCGCTCCACGTCGTCACGCTCGTGACGGGGCAGGAGCAGATCGTCGATGTCTCGGCCGTCACGCTGCAGCCGACGACGCTGCAACTGGTCGGCTCGCGCGTGTTCGTGGTCGGGCGCGCCGCCGACGGCCAGCAGGTCGCCGCGCTATTCTAGCTCGCCGCGCGGGGCAAGCGACCGGCCGGAGCAGCGGTCTACAAGCTCGGGCCGGCCGCGCACATCACGCTGATCCAGCGTGACGGCAAGCCGCGGGTCGCCGTGCACCGGACCACCGCGACCAGGGACGGCACCCGGCACCAGACCGAGCTCGTCGCGCTCGAGACCGGGCGGCGGGTCGCGACCGGGCGGCCCCTCGACCTCGACGGGACCGCCGTGCAGCCCAAGCTCGAGCTGCGCGTCAACCACTGGAGCGCCGGCTGGACGCGCGCGCATGGCATCAAGAGCGGCAGCTGGGACCGCAAGGAGAACCAGCGCTCCGCCGATACCGAGGCCACCTTCGACCTGGTGACCGGCACGCTCGAGAGCAAGCCGGTCAGCGATCTGTTCGACCTCCAGCGGCGGTTCACCGCGCTCGCCGATGCCGGCGGCTCGCTCGCCTTCGTGCGCCGCTCCACGGATGGCGGCAGCCTGCAGCTCTGGCACGCCGGCGCGCCTCGCACGCTCGAGCTCGATCAGCGCTTCCCGAGCTACGACCCCGCGTCGGTGCAGGCCGTCGTCGCCGCCGATGGAACGGCGTGGCTCGTGCTCGTCGTCGATCCCGTCAACGCCGAGGCGGTCGCGCGGAAGCGCGCGGACCCCGAGTACCTCGACGTCTTCCGGGTCGCCACCGACGGCAAGGCGGTCCGGCAGGCGCGCGTGCTCGCGACCAAGCAGCGGCTCCGGTTTGGCGTGGTCGGTGAACGGTTCTGGCTGATCGAGCGCAACCAGGGGTTCGAGCGCGGCGGCAAGGCGCTCACGCTGTACGAGCTCGCTGTCCGGTAGTCGGCCGGGCCCGGCCACCGTCGTCGGCGCCCTCGACGTTACAGCCGGCCGTCGCTGTCAGGTCGCGCGACGGGTCGTGCAGCGCCCCACCTGTAAGGGGGGCGCTTTCGCTCCGTGCTCCGAGCGATCGCTCGCATATCCGTGAGTACGACACGTATGTATTGGCCCTCACGCCTTCCGTGGAGGGTGAGCGCCAGTGGCACGTGGGGTGCTTGAACCTCCTGCATGCGTACTCTCCTCATTGCAGCACTCGCGCTCTCCATGTTCGGCAGTGTTGCCGCCGCCGATCGCGGCGGCAATCGTGGACGTGGCCATGGTCACAACAAGGGCCCCGTGGTTCGCGACCACCGAGGCAACCCTCCGCAGCGCGCCAATCGCCCGGCGCGACGCGCCGATCGCCGCGTGGTCCACCGCCAGACCGTGCGCGCCGCGGATGGCCGCTTCGTGTTCGCCAACGGCCGGACCCACGTCTATCGCCGGCCGGTGATTCGCACGCGCTACACCAACGCGAACGTTCGCCCGCGCGTCATCGTCGAGAGCTACCGCGCGCAGCCCGGGTACATCTGGGTGCGTGGCGGTTGGACCTGGGTCGGTTCCGAGTGGCAGTGGGGCGGCGGTTACTACGAGCCCGACCCGCGGTACCAGACCTACTACGATGACGGCTCGTACGACTACGCGCCGAGCCTGCGCGTGGGCGTCGGCATCAGCATCGGCGGCTAACACGACCGGGCGGACGCCGTCGGTGGTCCTCGCGGGCGGCGCTGTGCCGCTCACGCCCGGACGGCGGCGAGCGCGACGGCGAGCTCGGCCGCGACGCGCGCGTTGTTGATCGCGAGCGCGCGGTTCGCGCGGATCGAGGC
>JALZOI010000755.1 GCA_030857245.1 Myxococcota bacterium | reverse complement strand
CGAGATCGACGATCGGCTCGGGGCCGAGCGTGCCGAGCAGCCGGCGCACCACGCGCGCGCCCGGTCCGAGCCGGCGGGGCGCCCCGATCCGCGACCACAGCGCGAGGCAGATCTCCCAGTCGTGGCGCGCGTCCGCCGCGCGCGCGAACAGCGGCGGCGAGTACTTCGCGACGTTGCGGACCGCCAGCGAGTAGAGCGCCGCGTCGTAGTGCGAGCGCTCGAGCGCCGACGTCGGCGGCAGGATGACGTGCGCGAGCCGCGTGGTCTCGTTGAGGTACGGATCGATCGAGACCATGAAGTCGAGGCCGGCGAACGCGCGCTCGAGGCGCGGCCCGCCCGGTGCCGACAGCACGGGGTTGCCAGCGCTCGTCAGGAGCGCGCGGATCTGGCCGGTGCCCGCGGTCTCGATCTCCTCGGCGAGCACGGTGACCGGATACTCGCCACCGAACTCGGGCTTGCCGCTGACCCGGCTCCGCCAGCGATCGAAGCCGCCGTCGAAGCCGAGCAGCGCGGCGAGCGGCAGCGGATCGACCGCGGGCGTCGAGAACATCAGGCCACCCGGCGTGTCGAGGTGGCCGGTGAGCGCGTTGAGCGCGTAGCACAGCCACGCCGCCAGCCCGCCGAACTCCTGGGTGCAGACGCCGATCCGGCCATAGAGCACCGCGCGTGGCGTGGTCGCGAGGGCGCGTGCGAGCCCGCGGATCTCGGCGGCGGCGATGCCGGTGATCGCGGCGGCGCGCTCGGGCGTCCACCGGACCGCGGCGGCGCGGACCGCGTCGACGCCGGTGACCGCGAGCCCGCCGAGCTTGACGAGATCCTCGGCGAACAGCACGTGCGCCATCGCGAGCAGCAGGACGGCATCGGTGCCGGGGCGGATGAACAGGTGGCGGTCCGCCTTGTCGGCCGTCTCGGTGCGCCGCGGATCGAGGACGATCACCTGGCCGCCGCGATCGCGGATCGCCTTGAGCCGGCCCTTCACGTCGGGCGCGGTCATGATGCTGCCATTCGACGCGAGCGGGTTCGCGCCGAGGCAGATGAACAGCTCCGAGCGATCGATGTCGGGCACCGGCATCAGCAGCTGGTTGCCGAACATCAGCAGCGCCGCGAGCATGTGGGGCAGCTGATCGAGCGACGTCGCCGAGTACGCGTTCTTCGTGCCGAGCGAGCGCATCAGCAGCTGGCCATACGTGACGAGCCCGAGGTTGTGGACCGTCGGGTTGCCCTGGTAGACGGCGATCGCGTCCTTGCCATGCGCGGCGCGGATCGCGAGCAGCCGCTTCGCGACGAGCTCGAAGGCCTCGTCCCAGCCGGCCTCGCGCCACGTGGTGCCCTCGCGGATCAGCGGGCGGCGCAGGCGATCGGGATCATCGTGGAGGTCGGCGAGCGCGGTGCCCTTCGGGCAGATGTAGCCGCGCGAGAACGGATCGGCGTCGTCACCGCGGACCTCGATGACGCGATCACCCTCGACGGTGACGGCGACGCCGCAGGTCGCTTCGCATAGCGGACAGCTACGGTAGTGGGTCGTCGCCATGGGGCCAACCCTACCTCACTCCCCGCACGTGGCCCGGCCCCGACGTCGCGAACGGGCGTGCCGTGCGCGGCGCGTTTGGCAGCGCGGCGCGTTTGGCAGCGCGGCGCTCCGGCGCGGCTCCGGCGCCGTCGCTGTGCGCCGGTGCTCCGGGTGCTCCGTTAGCGGCGCGCTGACCCTTGGCTCGGCGGGCGTTTGGTCGATACTCGAACGGTGCACGATCCGACCCTCCTGAATCGCGACCTCGCGCGGCTATCGGATGCGCTGTGGTCCGCGGTGACCACTCTCGGCGGGGGGCCGGCCCTCGAGCTGTGCCGCTCGCTCGGCGGGCTGTCGGCCGAGCTCCGCGAGGGCACGCTCCCCGGCGGACGCCGGGCGTTCGCCGATCGGATCGCGACGCTCTCCGACGAGGAGCTCGAGGATGTCGCGCGCCCGTACGCGCTGTGGTGTCACCTGATGAACACCGTCGAGGAGCGGCAGCGGCTGCGCACGTTGCGCGCGCGCGGCGAGCACGCGCCCGACGGGCTCGCCGCGGCGATCGATGGCCTGATCGACACCGGCATGAGCGAGGACGAGCTCCGCGCCTGGTTCGAGCACGCCCTCGTGATGCCGGTGATCACCGCGCATCCGACCGAGGCCCGTCGCCGCTCCTCGCTCGATCACCTCGCGCGGATGACGGCGCTGCTCGACGAGGTCGACCGCACCGGCCGGGCGCGTGACGAGGGCGCGATCGCGGCCGAGGTGCTCGCGCTGCACGCCACCGAGGACGCCCGCGCGCGCCGGCCGACGCCGCTCGACGAGGTCGAGAATGCGCTCGACGTGTTCCGCCGGTCGTTGCTCGACGTGACGCCGCGGATCTACCGGACGATCGAGGAGCGCGTGCGCGCGCGGTTCGGCGCGACCTGGCGGATCCCGCCGTTCCTGCGCTGGGGCACGTGGGTCGGTGGCGACCGCGACGGCAACCCCAACGTGACGGCGTCGGTGACGCGCGCGACGCTGGCCCGCCAGCGCTCGCTCGTGCTCGCGCGCTACCTCGAGGATGTCGTGGCGCTCGGCCGCTCGCTGTCGATCTCGGAGCTCCGCGCACGCGGGCCGATCGACGAGCTGGTGACCTCGCTCGAGCGCGATCGCGAGCGGCTGCCCGACATCGCGGCGCGCGCGCGGCCGCGCACCGCGCACGAGCCGTGGCGCGAGAAGCTGTGGTACCTGCAGGCGCGGCTGCGCGCGACCGTCGATCACCGTGAGGAGGGTTACGTCGACGCCGACGAGTACATCGACGACCTCGACCTCCTCGATCGGGGGCTGCGCTCGGCGGGGTTCGGGGCGATCGCCGATCAGGATCTGCACGACGCAATCCGGCGCGCCGAGGTCTTCGGCTTCCACCTCGCGTCGCTCGACATCCGGCAGCACTCCAGCGTGCACGACGTCGTCGTCGACGAGATCCTCACGCGCGGCGGCCGCCCCGGCTACCTCGCGCTCGACGAGGCGGGCCGCCGGCAGGTGCTCGGCGACGCGCTGTCGGCGCCGATCACGCCGCTCCGCGATCCGTGGGACTGCTCGCCGGAGACCCAGGAGGTGCTCGCCACGCTCGAGGTCGCCGGGCGCGCCCGCCGCGAGCTCGGACCCCATGCCTGCGAACGCTACGTGATCAGCTTCACGCGCGAAGTCTCGGATCTCCTCGAGGTGGCGTTCCTCGCGCGCGCCGCCGGGCTCGCACCTGGCGAGCTGCGGCCCGTGCCGCTGCTCGAGCAGCTCGAGGACCTCGCGCGCGCCGGCACGATCGCGCGTGACATCCTCGCGCAGCCCGCGCTCCGGCTCGAGATCGGACCAGGCCCGCAGGCCCAGGATGCCAAGCAGAGCACGGCCGAGCTCGAGGTCATGATCGGCTACTCGGACTCGGGCAAGCAGGTCGGTTACGTGGCGTCTGCGGTGGCGCTCCGCCGCGCGCAGCTCGAGCTCGTCGCGGTGGCGACCGAGGCCAAGGTGACGCTGACGCTGTTCCACGGGCGCGGGGGCGCGCTCGGGCGGGGCGGTGGACCGG
>JALZOI010000166.1 GCA_030857245.1 Myxococcota bacterium | reverse complement strand
GAGCTGGGTTGCGTCAGCACGGTGACCGCGTAGCTCCCGCCGCTCGCGACCGGCGTCGCGAACGCGAAGGTCCCGTTGGCGCTGATCGTGCGGCTGTCGCCGCCGCTGTTCTGGAGCACCAGCCCGCTGCCCGCGAGGCCGCTGACCGTGCCACCGATGGTGAACTCGTCCACCGTGCAGGTCACGGTCACGGTGGTGACGTCGCCAGTGGTGATGGTGCCCGTCCCCTGCGCGACGGTGCAGGTCTGGCTCGGGCTCGTCGGCTGCGCCGCGACCGTGACCGCGTAGGTGGTGCCGCTGGCGACCGAGGTCGAGAACGTGAACGAGCCATTCAGCGCGATCGCGAGCGGATCGCCGCCGTTGTTGCGGAGCACGAGGCCGCTGCCCGCGAGCCCGCTCGCCGTGCCGCCGACGGTGTACCGGTTCGTCACGCACGTGACGGCGACGCTCGCGACGTCGGCCGCGGTCACGGTGCCCGTGCCGCTCGCGACCGTGCAGGTCTGGCTCGGGGTGCCCGGCTGGCTCAGCACCGTGACCGCGTACGGCTGGCCACTCGCGACCGGGGCCGTGAACGCGAACGTGCCATTCGAGGTGAGCGAGAGATCGCCGCCGCCGTTGTTCTGCAGCACGACCGCGCCCGCGAGGCCGGAGATCGTGCCACCGACGGTGAACTGGTCGACGACGCAGTTGACCACGACGCTCGTGACGTCGGCGCTGCCGACCGTCCCGGTGCCGCCCGAGACGACGCAGGTCTGCACGGGACCAGACGGCTGCGTCGCGATGGTGACCGCGAAGGGAGCGCCGCTCGCGACCGGCGCGGTGAAGGTGAAGGCGCCGTCCGCCGTGATCGGCAGCGCGTTGCCCCCGTTGTTGTGGAGCACGAAGCCCGTGCCCGCGAGGCCGGTGACCGTGCCGCCGATCGTGAAGGGCGAGGTCGTGCAGGTGATCGCGACGGTGGTCACGTTCGCGCCGCCCATCGTGCCGGCGCCGGCGGCGACCGTGCAGACCTGCGTCGGGCCGGTCGGCTGCGCCGCGACGGTGACGCCGTAGGCCGTGCCGCTCGTGACCGGCGTGGCGAACGTGAAGCCGCCGTCCGCTGCGATCGCGAGGCTGTCCCCGGCGGTGTGCTGGAGGACGAGCCCGGTGCCCGCGAGGCCGGTGACGGTCCCGCCGACCGTGAAGGCGTTGGTCGTGCAGTCGACGCGCACGCTCGAGATGTCGGCGTTGACGACGGTGCCCGTGCCGGCGGTGACGATGCACGTCTGGCTCGGCGTGCCCGGCTGGGTCAGCACGGTGACCGCGTAGGAGGCGTTGCTGGTGATCGTGGTCGGGAACGCGAAGGCCCCCGTCGACGTCACCGTGATGTCGTCGCCGCCGTTGTTCTGCAGCACGACGGTCCCGGCGAGCCCCTCGACGAGGCCGCCGATGATGAACCGCTCGGTCGAGCAGTCGACGACGACCGAGGTCACGTCGCCCATACCGACGGTGCCCGCGCCGCCACCCACGGTGCAGGTCTGCGTCGGGTTCGTCGGCTGCGCCCGGATCGAGACGTCGAACGCCGAGCCACTGGCGAGCGCGGTCGCGAACGTGACCGTGCCGTCGGCCGTGACCGCGAGGTCATCCGTCGCGTTGTTCTGGAGCACCAGCCCCGAGCCCGCGAGCCCCGTCACGGTGACCGAGACCTCGTAGCGGTTGGTGGTGCACTCCACCAGGATGTCCGTGACGTCCACGCTCGGCGCGGTGCCGGTCCCGCGCGTCACCGTGCAGGTCTGTGCGGGTGCCGTGGGCTGTGTGGACACGGTGACCGTGTACGGGTCGCCGCTCGCGACCTCGGTCGTGAAGCGGAACGGGCCATTGCCCGTGATCGCGCGGAGCTCGCCGCCCGCGCGCTGCAGCACCAGGCCCGTGCCGTCGAGCCCGCTGACGGTCCCGCCGATCCGGACGAGCACGTCGTCCCTGTCACCTGTGAGGTTGTCCCCGCACGCCGCGGCCGTCAGCGCCGCGAACACCACCATTGTCACTCGATACCCATGAACGCGCATTGCGGCCACGCTCGTTGATTCATCCGTTCACGTCCAGCACGTTCGCCGAGCGATCACGCAAAACGACGGCTTACAAGCACGTCCCGCGCATACACGAAGATGTCGCGCGCACGCGGTTCGCAGCGGGCACACCGCGTGCTCGATCGCGCCGCCACCGACGACGCCGAGCTCTCCACGGCGGCACGCCACCGGCGCCGAGGTCACTCGACAGGCCGTTCGGTCCGCACACATCCGATCGAGCTCGAGCGGCTCGCAAGAGCGAGCTTCTCGCAGGCTCGCGCGCCGCCGGCGACCGGCTCGCCGTCAGTCCTCGACGACGTGCTTGATCCAGTCAGCCGTCGCGCCGTCGCCGTCCGTGGGTCCGCTCGCATCGGCGCGCAGCGAACGGGCGTGAGCCTGGAGCGCATCGCGTTGCTCGTCCGTCATCGCCGTCGCGCACGCACGCCCCTCGCTGATCGTCTTGATCGCGCTCAGGCATTGCTTGGTCTCGTGAGTCCATGCGTCGGTCGTGCAGCGGGTGACGACCATGTCCTTGACCGCCGCGCGGGTGACGCCGGACCGGGCGGCGCTCGTGTCGACGGTCACCGCTACGTGCTCGGCGACCCGCGTGCAATCGAGCAGGCTGCCGGTGACCGGCGGCGGCGCCGGCTCCGCGGTTGGTTGAGTGCTGCCACCACACGCGACCAGCACGACGAGGACGGGAATGCGCATCGGGTGCCATCGTAGCAGTCCGTCCCGCGCCTCCGGCGGCACGCTCCGACGAATCACGACCGCGGAACCCGCAGCGCGTCGGCTTGCTAGAGTCCAGCGGCGTTGAGCGCCTTCATGGCGGCCTGGACGGCCCCGGCGAGCTTGGGATGCTCGACCTCGAGCGTCTCGTACGCGGCGAGTAGCCGGTCCGAGAGCGAGTGGTAGTGCGCGGCGTGGTGCGGCTCGTCGACGATCGTGCGCAGCTGCGGCCGCACCGACTCGAGCGCGGTGTGGGGCTCGTTCTCGAGGTGCTCGTGCAACCCGCGAACTCGTTCGATCACGTCGGGGGTAGGCATACCGGCACCGTAGCACCGATGGCAGCCCGGCCATCGTGCGGGGTCGGCGGGGCTCGGCCGGAGCCTGGGCCCGATGCTGGTCAGCTGCGCTTTCCGACGTCGTGCACGTGCACGTGTCACGTCGACCTCAACTGACCAGCATCGAGCCTCAGGCCAGCAACGTCGTGATCTCGGCGCCGTGCGGGCCGATCAACACGGTGTGCTCGAACTGCGCGGACAGTGCGCCGTCGGCGGTCCGCACGGTCCAGCCGTCGCCATCGGTGCGGACCGCGGAGGTCCCCGCGTTGATCATCGGCTCGACGGTGAACGCCATGCCCTCGCGCAAGCGCAGCCCGGTCTGCGGACGTCCGCGGTGGGAGACGTGCGGGTCCATGTGCATCGCGCGGCCGATCCCGTGGCCGCCGTAGGCCTCGACGATGCTGCCGGCATCGCCAACGTACTTCACGATCGCGGCGCCGATGTCGCCAAGGCGCCCGCCCGGGACCGCCACCGCGATGCCAGCGTCGCGGGCGCCGCGGGCCAGCTCGACGAGGGCCCGAGCGGGTGGCGCGGCCTCGCCGATGACGAACGTCGCCGAGGTGTCGCCGTGGTAGCCGTCGAGCTCGGTGGTGACATCGACGTTGACGATGTCGCCGTGCACCAGGCGGACGTGCGGGCTCGGCATGCCGTGGCACACGATGTCGTTGCGACTGACGCACACCGCGGCGGGGAAGCCGTGATAGCCGAGCTGCGAGGGCCGGCCGCCCTGCGCCTCGGTGTGCGCGCGCACCAGGCGATCGATCTGCTCCGTCGTCATCCCGGGCGCGAGCCGTGCCCCCACGTACGCCAGCGTCGCGGCCGCGGCCCGACCGGCGCGCCGCATGCGATCACACTCCACGGCTGACAGGATCGTGATCGCCATGCGCGCAACCGTGCGACCGGCGGCCCCCGCCGTCCAATACCTTTTCGGACTCGATGCCTGCCCGCGAGTGCGGCATGATCGTCGGCATGAGCTTGCAGCAGTTGCAGTACTTCGTGGCCGTGGCGGAGGAGCAGCACGTCACCCGCGCGGCCGAGC
The DNA here is from genome assembly GCA_030857245.1 of Myxococcota bacterium. GTDB lineage: Bacteria > Myxococcota_A > Polyangia > Haliangiales > Haliangiaceae > JABFXX01. Next base: position 7,637 of record JALZOI010000166.1, on the reverse strand, counting down.
GACTCCGCATCTCCCAGCCACCGCTCAGCCGCCAGATCCAGGCGCTCGAGGACGAGCTCGGCCAGCCCCTGTTCGAGCGCCGAGGCCGCGGCATCGTGCTCACCGAGTTCGGGCGCTACTTCGCGACCCAGGCGACCGCGATCCTCGGCCACGTGGCGGGCGTGCTCGCCGACAGCAAGCGCTGGCCGAGCTGACGCGCCGCCCACGTGACCTGAGCTCATCGTCAGCCACCTGCGCACCGCGAGCGGTGCGGATCCTGCTTCGATCCGCGTCCGCGTCCGCCGCGCGGCGCGTGATGCGCGCGGCCGCTCGGCTCCGCCACGCGTCACCGGCGTGGCTTCGGAACGAGCTGCCAGATCGGCACGTGTTCGCCGCTGGCCAGCGTCGCGTCGTGACGAAACCCCACGACCTCCATCGCGTATGCCGCCGCGAGGCCGTAGATGTGGTCGACGTCCGCCTTCGGCCCACCTGCCTTGGCCTGCGCCTTCTCGAGCTTCGCGAGGAGCGTGCGCGCGCCCCACGGGACGGCTCCCCGGAAGGTCGGCGCGGTGACCCCGTCGCGACCAGCGTAGGCGATCGACCATCGCTCGCTGCCGCCGCCGAACATCGCGAGCTCGAACGCCATCGCGCCATCGTCGGTGAAGAGATAGAGCACGTCGCCGCCGTCCGACAGCGTCGTCGCCGCTGCTCGCTTCACCTTGTCCAGGTGGTCGAAGCCGTCACCGATCACGACGAGCCAGTCGTCGACCTCGAGCGCATACAGCCCGGTGTCGTAGACCTCCTCGACGAGCTCGCCGACGACCCGGAGCCGCAAGTGTTCGAGCACGTCGTCGCGATCGCGGTTGCGTGTGGCGAGCCACCGGCAGCGAAGTCCCATGAGGCGCTCCTGGAGCCTAGCAGCGTCACGGACGGTGGGCGGGTCCGCCCGAGCAGGAGGACGCAGGAGGGCGAGATCTAGCCGACGTCCGCGGGGACGAGCTGGGGACGAGGCTGGTCGTCCAGCGCCCATCCCTTGTGCTGAAGGAGCTGCTTGACCAGCCCGTGGATCTCGTCGCGGATGGCCCGAACTTCGCCGAGCGCCAGCCCCGCGGGATCGCGCAGCCTCCAGTCCTCACGGCGCGCGAGTGGGACCCCCGGGCATCGCTCGGCGCATCCGAGCGTGACCAGGAAGTTCAGCTCGGTCAGCATCCGGCCGGTGAGCTCGACCGGCTGGACGCCCGCGAGGTCGAAGCCCAGCTCGCGCATGACCTCGACCACCTCGTCCTGCACTCGCTCCGATGGATCGAGCCCGGCCGCGATGCTGCGGGCCTTCGTCGGATCCGCGAGGTGGTTGAAGAGGGTGTTCGCGATCTGCGAGCGCCCGGCGTTGTGGTTGCAGGCGAACAAGACGAGCTGTGCGGGCATGGCGACTCCGAGGGGGAAGATCAGGTGCGTCCGGGTACGGGATTGGTGAGCCGCGCGCCCGGGAAGTAGCGACGCTGCGCCCAGAGCGCCGCGTGCACGAGCCCGAGCATCACGGGGACCTCGACGAGCGGCCCGATCACGGCGGCGAACGCGACGCCGCTGTGGATGCCGAACGTCGCGATCGTGAACAGTAGCGCCACGAGCGTGAGCGGACCGATGCGCGGGACGAACGCCGAGCCATACCACTCGACGCCCTTCGCCCGCACGAGCAGGTAGCGCGTCAGGAACCCCGCGACGAACGGGATGCCGAGATAGATCCCGACGCTCCTCGCGATCTCGAGCATCGAGATCTCGAAGACGGCGCCGTGAAGCCCGAGCCAGCGCGGCAGCACGGTCGCGAAGACGTAGGCGTAGATCGGGAAGCACACGACCTGGAAGATCGCGTTGAAGGCGACGAGCCCCGCGCAGTACTCCGCATCCCCCTTGGCGAGGTCATTCCAGACGACCACCATCGCGATGCAGCGTGCGAGCCCGATGATGATCAGCCCCAGCATGTATTCCGGCTGATCCGGGAGGAACACCACCGCGAGCGCGAACATCAGCACGGGCCAGATCACCCAGTTCTGGACGAGCGAGAGCAGCAGGACGCGCCGGTCATGAAAGACCTTGCCGAGCTCCTCGAATCGCACCTTCGTGAACGGCGGGTACATCATGAGGATCAACCCGACGGCGATCGGGATCGAGGTCGCTCCGATGCTCAGCCGATCGAGCGCGTGTGCGAAGCCGGGCACGAGGTTCCCGAGCGCCACGCCGATCCCCATCGCCACGAAGATCCACAGCGTCAGGAAGCGATCGAGGAACGACAGCTTGCGGGCGATCCTGGAGGAAGGCTGCATGAAGTCAGGTGCGTGGAGCGCTGGACAGCACGGGATACCGATATCACAATATCTGCATGTCCCGCACGAACCGACGATGATCGACCGGGCGTGCGCCTCAGAAGTGCCAGAGCCCGAACCGAGCTGCAGCAACCACCACGGGAGAGCTAGCGTGACGACTCGCATCGGAATCAACGGCTTTGGACGCATGGGACGGCTGGCGCTGCGCGCCGCGTGGCGCTGGCCCGACGTCGAGTTCGTGCACATCCACGAGACCAGGGGCGGCCCGGCCACCGCGGCGCACTTGCTGCAGTTCGACTCCGTGCACGGACGCTGGGGCGACGACATCAAGGCGACCGCGGATGCGATCGTGATCGATGGCAAGAAGCTCGCGTTCACGGACCGCAGCGCGCCCGGCGAGGTGCCCTGGAACGACGAGCGCGTCGACCTCGTGCTCGAGTGCAGTGGGAAGTTCCGCACCCCTGCCCTGCTGAACCCGTACTTCGAGCGCGGCGTGCGGAAGGTGATCGTCGCCGCCCCCGTGAAGGAAGGTGCGCTGAACATCGTCGTCGGCGTCAACGATCACCTGTACGAGCCCGACACGCACCACCTGCTCACCGCCGCGTCGTGCACGACGAACTGCCTGGCGCCGATCGTCAAGGTGATCCACGAGGGCATCGGCATCGAGCACGGCGTCATCACCACGATCCACGACATCACCAACACGCAAGTCGTCCTGGATCAGCCGCACAAGGACCTGCGCCGCGCCCGCGCGAGCAGCTTGTCCCTGATCCCGACGAGCACCGGCTCCGCCACGGCGATCACGCTGATCTACCCCGAGCTGAAGGGCAAGCTGCACGGCATCGCCGTGCGGGTGCCGCTGCTGAATGCCTCGCTCACGGACTGTGTCTTCGAGGTCTCGCGGCCCACCACGGTCGAGGAGGTCAATCAGCTCTTGAAGGCGGACGCCGAAGGACCGCTGAAGGGCATCATGGCCTACGAGGAGCGCCCGCTCGTCTCGGTCGACTTCAAGGGTGATCCGCACTCGGCGATCATCGACGCCCTCTCGACGATGGTGATCGACGAGACGTGCGTGAAGATCCTCGCCTGGTACGACAACGAGATCGGCTACGTCCATCGCATGATGGAGCTCGCGCGCAAGGTCGGCCAGAGCCTGCGCTGATCGCGATGAGCAGCAGATCGTCATTGCCGCCGCCCGACGCGGCGCACGTCGCCGCCAGGAGCGGCTTGTCGCCGCGGGTCCGCCACTACATCCTGGTCACCGCCGCGTACTGGGCCTTCACGCTCACGGACGGCGCGCTGCGGATGCTCGTGCTGCTGCACTTCCACGAGCTCGGCTACACGCCGGTCGAGCTGGCGTTCCTGTTCGTGTTCTACGAGCTGTTCGGCGTGGTCACGAACCTCGTCGGTGGGTTCGTTGCGGCGCGCCTGGGCCTGCGCGCGACGCTGCTCGGTGGCCTCGCCCTCCAGGTCGTCGCGCTCGGCATGCTCGCGTTGCTCGATCCCTCGTGGAGCAAGGTCGCGTCGGTCGCCTACGTGATGGGCGCCCAGGCGCTCTCGGGCATCGCGAAGGACCTGACGAAGATGAGCGCGAAGAGCGCGATCAAGGTCCTCGTACCGGCCAACGCGGAGTCGTCGCTGTTCAGGTGGGTCGCGATCCTGACCGGCTCGAAGAATGCGCTCAAGGGCGTCGGGTTCTTCCTCGGCGGGTTGCTCCTCGGTGCGCTCGGCTTCCGCACCTCGCTCCTCGCGATGGCCGCCGGCATCTTGCTGACCCTCGTGCTCTCCACGGCATCGCTGCCGCGCGACCTCGGCAAGGCGAAGGGCAAGGCGAAGTTCCGCCACATGTTCTCGAAGAGCCGCGCGGTCAACGTGCTCTCCGCGGCGCGGTTCTTCCTGTTCGGCGCGCGCGACATCTGGTTCGTCGTCGGCGTGCCGGTATTCCTGGTCACGCGCTTCGGCTGGGGCTTCACGGAGGTGGGTGGCTTCCTCGCCGCCTGGGTGATCGGCTACGGCATCGTCCAGGCCCTCACGCCGCGCCTGCTCCGGCGCTTCACGAAGGGCGGCGCGCCGCAGGGGCGTTCCGCCGCGGTGCTCGCGTTCCTCCTCGCGATCGTGATCGGTGGCGTGATCCTCGGGCTGGAGGCCGGCTATCGCGCCGATCTGCTCGTGGTGATCGGCCTCGGCCTGTTCGGCGTGGTCTTCGCGATCAACTCGTCAGTTCACTCGTACCTGATCCTCGCCTACTCCGATGGCGACCAGGTCACGATGAACGTCGGCTTCTACTACATGGCCAACGCGGGCGGTCGACTCGTCGGGACGGTGCTCTCCGGCGTCATGTACCAGCAGACCGGGCTCACCGGCTGCCTCGCAGCCTCGGCGGCCTTCGCGGCCCTCGCCGGCCTGCTCGCCGGGTTCCTGCCACCCACGAGCGAGACCTTCGCCGTGCCCGAGGGCGTCGAGGTCGGCGCAGACTGAAGCCCGCCAGACAAGGCCCACGACAGCACCAAGCTCGACGCGGCGCTTCGCGAGCGTGGCATCGACATGACCTCACCGAATCTCCGCACCCGAAACCTCCAGAACGAAGACGGGCGCACACTCCGGCGCTACAAGCGCCGTTGGTTGGTCGAGCGCGTGGTCGCCTGGTTGATGCGCTCTGGCACGTGCAGGCAGACGTCCGTTCGCCCGCTCCCCATCCCTGACGCTGGAGTCTCCCCATGCATGCTCGACTGCTCGCTCTCGTGACCTCGCGTGCGCCGGCCGCGACCCTCCTGATCCGGATCATGGTCGGCGCCGTCTTCATGTCAGAGGGGATCCAGAAGTTCCTCTACCCTGCCGCGGTGGGCGCCGGGCGCTTCGCGAAGATCGGCATCCCCGCGCCCGAGCTCATGGGCCCCCTCGTCGGGATCATCGAGATCGCCTGCGGCGCGCTCGTGCTGCTCGGGCTGCTGACGCGCCTCGCAGCGCTCCCGCTCATCGGCGTGATGCTGGTCGCCATCATCACCACGAAGCTGCCGATCCTCCTCGGCGAGGGATTCTGGGGATTCGAGCTCCGCAAGCTCTCCGAGTACGGGTTCTGGAGCATGGCGCACGAGGCCCGCACGGACTTCTCGATGCTGCTCGGCTCGAGCTTCCTCGTGCTCGTCGGCGCCGGCCCGCATTCGATGGACCACCGCATCGCTGCTCGCAGCGCTGCGTGACCGGAGGACGACCTCGAGGAGGCGGCGCGGCGCTATGTCCATGCGGGTGCGTCGTCACCGAGCGCGACCGGTGCGGATCGGTGAACGCGAGCCACGCTGGCTGATGAAACTGCTTGCCGCACCGAGCGGCATCGCGCCGAACCCGTTCGCGCGCCCCGCCACGACGCCGGGCGGCACGCGCTCGTAACATGCGGCCAGCAGCGCCGCGCGTACGGTGGCGTCGGGAAACTGCGAGATCTGGTGAAACGCGGCGCACGCGATCTGCCACCCCGTCGGCCCGCCGGGCACGATGCAGCGCCGCGCCCGGTCCGCGCGAGCTTGCGAGCTCGCGGGGGCATCTTCATGGCATCCGTGCTCTACCTGCGCGGAGAGTCGGCCGCTGGAAGCGTCTCCCCACTGGGGCCCTGAACCCGGCCGAATTGACATCGACGAACGGCGATAGTAGTTGAAACGGGTGACGTTCCTAGCCCGCCACCGGCTCGGGGCTGTCCTGGTTCTTGGTGTCGGCCTCCTCGTGCTGCTCGGGAGCCCGATCGACGCTCTCGCCCACGGCGTTGCCGAGGGCGACAAGGGCTACATTCAGGAGAGCAGCGGCGTCCGCTTGATCGCGTTCGCGTACCTCGGCGCCAAGCACATGGTGACCGGATACGACCACCTGCTGTTCTTGCTCGGCGTGATCTTCTACCTGTACCGGCTCAGGGACATCGGCATCTACGTCACGTTGTTCGCGCTCGGTCACTCGTCGACGCTGCTGCTCGGCGTCCTCATCGAGGTCAGCGTGAGCTCGTACCTGGTCGATGCGATCATCGGCCTGTCCGTTGTCTACAAGGCGCTCGACAACCTCGGCGCCTTCCGGCAGTGGTTCGGCGTCCAGCCGAACACGAAAGTCGCGACGCTGATCTTCGGCCTGTTTCATGGCTTCGGCCTCGCAACAAAGATTCTCGAGTTCGCGATCTCACCCGACGGCCTGATCCCGAACCTCATCGCGTTCAACGTCGGCGTCGAGATCGGCCAACTCCTCGCGCTGAGCACGATCCTGATCGCGATGGGCTTCTGGCGCCGCACGCAGAGCTTCGCGCGACATGCGTATGCCGCCAACGTCTGGCTGATGAGCGCGGGGTTCGTGCTCATGGGCTATCAACTCGTGGGGCTCTTCATCACATGACCGAACAAATTCCGTCGGCCAGCGACCTCCCCTCCACGCGAACGTTGCTCCGTTCAACGGCGATCGCGGCAGCCGTTGCAACGGCGCTGCTGGTCACCGTCGTGCTTCCCGCAGAGTACGGAGTCGACCCCACCGGCATCGGCGGCGTGCTCGGGCTCACCGAGATGGGCGAGACCAAGCTCGCTCCCGAGAAGGAAGCAACGGAAGTTGCACAGCGCCCCACGGTCGCTGCCGTTCCGTGTGCTCCGCCGCCGCCGGCGGCACCTGTCGCAACCCCTGAGGTGAAAGCCCCTCCGGTCGTCGCGAAGGTGCCGAGTGATGTCACCCAGGTGACCCTGAAGCCGGGCGAGGGCAAGGAGGTCAAGCTGACGATGCGCGAGGGTGCGCGCGTGTCGTTCTCGTGGGCGACCGACGAGGGCGTGGTGAACTACGACCTGCACAGTGACCACCCGACCACCGGCGCGTACCACGGGTACGGCAAAGGCAAGAGCCTGGCCACCCACGAGGGCGTGCTCGTGGCCGCCTTTGACGGACGTCACGGCTGGTTCTGGCGCAACCGTACCGATGAGGTCATCACCGTCACGCTCAAGACAGACGGCGACTACCAGGAGATCAAAGAACTGAAGTGACGAGTCGGCCATGCGCCGACAATGGACACGATCGTATCGCGTCGAGCGCAACGACAGCTCAATGCGAGTGATCGTGGTGGACGTCGGGAGCGTGATCGTGCGAATGCACGACCCGGTCATGTGGATGCCGATGCGTGTGCTCGCCGACCACCGGCGGGTCGTGCGGGTGATCGTGATGCCCATCGTCGTGCCGATGAGCGTGCTCGTGCTCGGCGGGAGGCGATGTCCCGTCGACTGTTGAATCTCGGTGGCGGTCGGGGTGATCACTACGCGGCCTTCGTTCGCGTTGCAACAGCGGGCGTGGAGTTCTCGTGACGAGTGAGTGCGCGCATCAGTTGGGTCA
>JALZOI010000165.1 GCA_030857245.1 Myxococcota bacterium | reverse complement strand
CTGCGCGAGCGCGAGGGCGACGAGCGTGGCCGCGAGGGCGTCAGCCCGGCGGGGCCTCACGGCACCCTCCTCGCCGGCGATGGCGGTGGGGAGCCGCGGAGCTCCGCGCGATGCACGTCCCCCGTCGCACCCGCATCGAGCGGGCCGGTGATCCGATCGTTGCCCGGCACCGCACCGATCATCGGTGGGTCGCCGGATGCCACGGCGTGGCACTGCCCCGGTTGCCGCTCATTCCCTCGACAAACGGAGGATGCCGCTGAACGCCCCGCGCATCAAGGAGAGGACGTAGGTGGGAGTGGGACGTGCATGCTAGCTTCGGGTCGGATGCCGACCTTCCAGCGTCACGTCTTCGTCTGCACGAACGAGCGAGCGGCGGACCATCCGCGAGGCTGCTGCAAGGCACGCGGGGGCGTCGAGGTCCGAGATCGCCTGAAGTCCGAGCTCACGAAGCGCGGGCTCTCGCAGACGATCCGCGCCAACACCGCCGGCTGTCTCGACCAGTGCGAGCAGGGCGTGACGATGGTCGTCTATCCGGAGCAGGTCTGGTACGGAGCCGTCACCGTCGAGGACGTCCAGGAGATCGTCGAGCAGCACCTGATCGGTGGCGAGGTCGTGACCCGGCTGCTGCTGCCCGAGCAGCCCCACCTCGGCGAGCGGCGCGTCTTCCCGGTGGTCGGGGTCAAGTCGTGAACCGCGCGGGCGTGGTCCTGACCTGGATCCTCGCCTCGCACGCCGCCGCCGCCCCGGCCCCCCCGCCCGTCGCCGATCCGGTCCCGGACCCGGCCGTCGCCGAGGCCGGCGATGCCAACCTCGAGACCAAGGCCGTGCGCAGCGGCATCGTCGTCACGCTCGGCATCGGCGGCGCCGTCACGCTCGGCTTCGGCGTCAACGACTCGACCGGCAGCGGCGGCGCCGGCATCCTGCGGGTCGCGCGCGTTGCCTCGCCGCGCTCGCTGATCGCGCTCGAGCTCGTCGGCAGCGCGCTGTTCCATCAGGTGAAGATGGGCGACGTGTCGACGACGTTCACGAACCAGGTGTCGAGCCTGCTGGTCGGCGGCCAGTACTACGTCAACCCGGCGCTGTGGCTGCGCGTCGCGCTCGGCTTCGGGCGCTACTTCGGCGACGACGTGCTGCGCGAACCCGCGCGCGATGGCGAGCCGCCGACCCGCGGTGACGTGCGGCTCGCGGGACCGGCGGGCTCCGCCGGTGCCGGCCTCGATCTGATCCGGTACAAGCGCTTCCGCGTGGGGGTCGAGATCTGCTCGACGGCGATCGCGACGCGTGACGGGCTGCTGTCGTCGAGTGGGTTCCTGCTCGGCTTCTCAGTGGACTGAGTCGCGATCGTCGTCATCGCGCTCGTCGTCGTCGGCGGTGCGCTCGCGGACCACGATGTCGACCTGTTCGCGGTCGATGTTCGCCAACCCGACGGTGCCTTCGCCGACCACGCGCGAGCTCACCACCTCGAGCGTCGCCCCCGAGACCGTGGCGATCTCGAAGCGACCTGCCGCGTCCGTCGTGACCGCGTCGGTCGCGACCGTCCCGCCGATCGTCGGCTCGGTACTCGTGACGTCGACGCCGGCCTGGGGCCGACCCTGGCGATCGCGCACGACGCCGCTCGCCGTCTTCGCACGCGGCGGACCGAGGCGGAGCTCGACGCGCGCGACCCCACCCGCGGGCACGGTCACCCGGCCGGGCTGGGCATCGCCGCGCCACGACGCCACGAACTGGAGGTCACACGCGGGCACCTCGTCGATCGTGAACCGGCTGTTGCGGACCGCGACCAGGCGCCGTTCGCGGGGCAGCTCGACACCGCCACCGTCGAGGCACGCGCCGAGCATGACGTCGAGGCTGCCGTCCTGCAGCAACAGCGTCGTGCCCTCGATGCGGCCGACGCCCGAGAGGGCGAGCCGCGCGCCCTGGACCGGGGACGTGATCGTGGTGCTGATGGTGCCGCGCCCGGGCGCGTACGCGGTGATCGCGTAGCGGCCGGCGGGCATGAGGAACACGCCGAACCGCCCGCTGCCATCGGTGCGCTCCTGCTGCGCGATGCCGCCGGGATCGAGCGGCGTCAGATCGAGGTGCGCGAACGCGACCGGCGCTCCCGCATGATCGACGAGCACGCCCTCGATGTCGGGCCGCCGATCCGGCAGCTGGAACACGACGTCCGTGAACCGCGCGCCATCTCGACAGCTGAACCGCCGGCTCGGCGACGGCGGGGCCTTCCACGGCCACGCCCGCAGCACGATGTCGACCTCCTCGGTCGACGACCACCAGAAGGTGCCGTCCGATTCGATCTTGCCACTCGGGGCGAACTCGAGCTCGGTGGCCCCCCACTGCCTCTCGATCGCACCCTCGTTCGCGGCGACGTTGCCGGCCCCGACGACGCGGCCCGAGACCACGCAGCCGGCGACGAGGGTGAGGTCGCGATGCGTGACGTCGCCCGCCTGGATCTCGATCATCGTGTGGTCGCGGAGCCCGGCGAAGCGCGCGTGCGTCGCCTCGAGCCCGTAGCCGCCCGCGGGGAGCCGGAGCTCGAACGAGCCATCGGGACCGGACTCCGTGATGTCGGTGCCGAGCGTCGGCCGGACGCCATGGCCGACGTGGAGAGTGGCGCGCAGCACGGCGTTCGCGATCGGGCGCCCGGCGCGGTCGAGCACGCGGCCGGAGAGCGTGCCCGCGCGCATGACCCACAGATCGAGCCCCGCGGCATCGCGGGTCGCCACGATCATCGGCATCAAGCCTTCGTCGGGCGCTCCGGCCGTGTCCGCCGACGCGGCGCCTGGCAGCCGGATCCGGTCTTGCGCGCCGACCGAGAGCATGACGTCGTCGCGCACGAACGCGCGGTAGACGCCGGCGGGCAGGTCGAGCGCATACGTACCGTCGGCGCGGGCCGTGGTGGTCTCCTCACCCGAGGCTCCGCGGAACACGACCTCGACGTTGCCGACCGGCCGCGTGGTCCCGTGCTCGAGGACGCTGCCGCTGATCGTCACGCTGCCGTCGTCGCGCGCGGCCGGCGCACGCCACGGGATCACCGCGGAGCGAGCGCGCCCATTCGCCATCGCATCGGCCATCGCATCGGCGAAGCCGCGCCCGACGCTGCGGTGCCGGCTCTTCGCGACCGGGGTGCCGGCGTCGCCCCCGCTGCTCCCGACGACGGTCCACACGCCTACCGCCAGCACCGCCAGGGCCAGCGCGATGATCGAGAGGGTCCGGCGACGCATGAGGTACCTGAGAGACACCGGCGAGCCCGCTCGGTTTCGCGATCCAACAACTGCCGACGACTCGCTATTTCCCGGGCTACCCCGGTGCGAGCTCTGGGTCTACTCCGCGGCCGGGGGATCGCCGAGCACTTCGACGACGACGGCGGTGATGTTGTCCTTGCCGCCGCGCTGGTTCGCCACCGCGATCGCGGCGTCAGCGCACTCGTCGAGGGCGCCGTCGCCGCACAGGTCGACGACCTCGCGGTCCGTCGTGAAGTAGCCGTGGAGCCCGTCGCTGCACAGCAGGAAGCGATCGCCCGCCGACGTGTCGATGTCGGCGGTGTCGACCTGGACGTAGTCCTTGTGGCCGACCGCGCGCGTGATGACGTTCTTGCCCGCGGCCTTCTCGGCCTCGGCCTTCGTCATCATGCCGTGCTTGACCTTGTAGTTGATGAGCGTGTGGTCCTCGGTGAGCTGGAGGACGTTGTTCTTGCGGACGCGGTACACGCGGCTGTCGCCGACGTGGACGGCGAAGGCGAGCTGACCGCGGATCAGCAGCGCGGAGAGCGTCGTCGACATCCCCTTCTTCTCGGGGTCGAGGTCGGCCATCCCGAACACCATGTAGCAGGCGCTCTTCACGCCACTCTCCAGGAGTCGGCGGATCTCCCACACGCACTCGCTGTCGCCGGCGTCGATCCGCTCCGAGAGCCTGTCGAGGTCCCGGGAGGCGCCGGCCACCCACATCCGCAGCTGCTCGACGGCCTCGCGGCTCGCGATCTCGCCCTTGTTGTGACCGCCAACGCCGTCAGCAACGATGTAGAAGCCATGCGCGTCATCACGGAAGAACGCGTCTTCGTTGATCTGACGCTTGCGTCCAATGTCCGTCCGAGCGACCGATGCCAGCTTCACCCGGCGGTAGCCTATCATGTCATGGCGACTTGCGAATCGGCTTGCTACGATCGAACAGGTGAGCGATCAGGTCCAGCCGGTCAGCCTCGCGGGGGTGCTTCGCGAGCGAGCGAGTGAGATCCTCGCGACGTGGATCGTGCGCTACGAGCACTCGCCCCTGCGCTTCCGCCGCGTCACGAAGGCCGCCACCTACGCGGCGCAGGTCGCGAACCTGATCGAGGCCCTCGGGGTCGCCTCCACGAGCGAGCTGCGGCCGGGCTCGGATGCCACCCGCGAGCTCGAGCGCAGCGCCGCCTTCCTGGGCGCCCAGTTCTCGAGTGAGGGCGCTACCGGTTACGACATCGCCGCCATGCTCCTCGAGCTGCGCGACGTGGTCGCCGTCCTCGCCACGCCCCACGATGCGATCGCGCTGACGCGGCTCTTCGAGTTCCTCACGGTCGTCGCGCTCGACGGCTTCGCTGCCTCCGGCTTGCAGGCGTTGCGCGAGCGCGTCTCGGATCAGCTCGAGGTCGGGACACCGGTCGTCGAGCTGCTGCCGAAGGTGCCGGCGGTGCTCCTCGTCGGAGCCCCCAGCGCCTCGGTGCTCGACAACCTGCTGGCGCGGGCCTGGATGCTCGCCATCGGGACCACAGCTCCGTGCCTCATCATCGACTGCGGCGGGCTCGCGGAGCCTGGCGAGCGCCACTTCGAGGGCGGCTACCAGAACTTCCTGGAGCAGGTCGAAGGCACCGCCATCCAGGTGCTGCTGTCAACGGCGCGGCGGCCTCTTCGCGAACGAGCGGCAGCGCTCGCTCACGCCCGCGGCATCGCGTTCCAGCACTTCGATCGGCTCGACAGCGCCATCGCACATTCGCTCGAGCGCGCCGGCCACATATTGATGCGCCGGGGCTGACGCGCTGACCGGTCGCGGCGCGAAGCTGCGCCGGCCGGTGTGATAGGCTTGCCGTGCGGTGGGCGATTTCCCGATCGGCTTCGGCCGGTATCAACTCGTCGAGCGGCTCGCCATGGGCGGCATGGCGGAGTTGTTCGTGGCGACCTCTCCCGGAGAGCACGGCTTTCAGAAGAAAGTCGTGATCAAGCGGCTGTTGCCGCACCTCGTCGCGGACGAGACCTACAACGCGATGTTCATCGACGAGGCCAAGCTGACGGCCCGCCTCGTTCACCCGAAGATCGCGCAGACCTTCGAGCTCGGGAAGGTCGACCACGCGCTCTACATCGCGATGGAGTACATCGATGGCATCGATGTGCTCGCGTTGCTTCGCGAGTTCGCGGCCAAGCGGCGGCGCGTCGAGCCGCAGTTCGCGGCGTGGATCGCGCACGAGGTCCTCGACGCGCTCGACTACGCGCACAACCTCACCGCCGAGGACGGCAGCAAGCTCGGCGTCGTGCACCGCGACATCTCACCGTCCAACGTGCTGCTCAGCGTGCGCGGCGACGTCAAGCTCGTCGACTTCGGCATCGCCCGCGCCGTCGATCCCGAGCGCGCCCACAAGAGCAAGACCGGCACGCTCAAGGGCAAGTACGGCTACATGTCGCCCGAGCAGGTGATCGAGCAGGGCCTCGATGCGCGGAGTGATCTGTTCTCGGTCGGCGTCGTGCTCGCGGAGCTGCTCACGGGCCGCCGGCTGTTCGCTGCCGCGAACGAGCTCGACGTGCTGCTGATGGTGCGCGACGCGAAGCTGCAGCGGTTCGAGAAGTACGGGCAGGATCTGGAGCCCGGGCTCGCCGACATCGTGCGGAAGGGGCTGAAGAAGCCCGTCGACGAGCGCTGGCCGAGCGCGGCCGCGTTCCGCGATGCGCTGGGCGAGTGGCTCTACGAGCATCGCCATCGCGTGGCCCCGAAGCAGATCGCCGACGTCGTGAGGGAGCTGCGGGGCGCCGTGGTCGAGCGCCGCCAGAAGCAGAACGCCGCGCCCGGGCCCGAGGAGATCGCGGTCGGCCGCGCGCCGAGCGACAACGATGGTGCCCCGATCATCGTGATCGAGGGCGGCGACAGCATGCCGGTCGTCTCCGTCAGCTACGAGGCGGTCGCGAGCCCGGAGCACCCTGCGGAACGCCCGATCTCGGTCAGCGATCTCGCCGGGAGCCGCGCCGAGACCATCTCGGCCCGGCCGCAGGCAAGCCCGCCGGTGCTGGCCGCCGAGCCGATCCAGATCCAGGAGCGCAGCCGCAAGGGCTACCCGGATCCGCGACACGCGATCGAGCTCACCCTCGACGATCGCAGCGGTGGCGTCATCGAGATCCCGATCGGCGACACGATCAGCTCCGCGGTGGAGGCGATCACGATGCCGGATCCGCCGGCCGATCAGCACCACGCGAGCGCGAGCGAGGATTCGATGATGCGCGCGTTCGACGACCTCACCGAGCAGCCGCACCTGCGCTCGCTCGTGGCGCCGCCGACCGCCGAGGAGGCGCTGCGCAAGCGGCCGCCCACGCCGCCCGCGCTCGCCGACATCCCCGAGCCGCCCGACGACGCCGGCGAGTTCAGCCTGACCTCGCCGCTCCGCGTGCTGTTCCGGCTGATGACGGCGCGCGCGACCGGGCTCCTCGTCGTCGCGGTCGGCGGGATCAAGAAGGAGATCTACGTTCGCGATGGCCAGCCCGAGTACGTGTCCTCGAACGTCGCGAGCGAGCTGTTCGGCAACTACCTCGTGACGAAGAGCGTGCTGAGCGATGGCGAGCTGGCGATGGCGCTCGCGATGATGCCGCACTACGGCGGCAAGCTCGGCGACACGCTCGTCGGCCTCGGCCTGCTCAAGCCGCTCGAGGTGTTCCGGCACCTGACGCGCCAGGTCCGCTCGAAGATCATCGACGTCTGCACGTGGAACAAGGGGTCGTTCGGCTGGTACTCGGGTCGCGAGAATCCGCGCGAGGCGTTCCCGCTCGACTTCAATGCGTTCGAGATCCTCGGCGCGGGCGCGCTCGCGCAGGCCGACGACTTCATCGAGACGTGGGTCGCGAAGCACAACAGCCTGCGCCTGCGGGCGTCGCGGACGCGGCGGGTCGGGCCCGAGCGCTTCGAGGTCAAGGGGCTGGTCGAGCTCTGCGAGTTGCTCGACGGCAAGCGCAGCGTCGGTGATCTGGTCGAGATGCACGAGGAGCGCGGGGACCGGCTGCGGGTCGGCCGCATGCTGTGCCTGCTCGAGTCGTGCGACCTCGCGCGCCCGGGGTGACGACGTGTCGACGATGGGGGGACCATGTTTGGCTGGCTGACCGAACGCCGTCGGACGAAGCTGCTCGAGCAGCCGTTCCCGCCGGCGTGGGAGACGTACCTCGATGATCGCGTCGGGCTGATCCGGCGGCTCGACGCCGAGCAGCGGCAACGGCTGCGCGACCTCGTGCAGGTGTTCATCGCCGAGAAGCACTGGGAAGGCTGCGGCGGCCTCGAGCTCACCGAGGAGATCCAGGTGACGATCGCCGCGCAGGCGTGCTTCCTGCTGCTCGGCCGCGAGCACGCGCTGTACGCCGACGTCGACTCGATCCTCGTCTACCCGTCGACGGTGGTCGCGCCGGCGCGCGAGCGCGCGTTCTTCGATCCCGGCGGGCGCGTGGTCGACGACGCGCGGCCAGCGCTGCTCGGCGAGGCGCACCTCGGGGGCCCCGTGATCCTCGCGTGGGACGACGTGCTCGCCGGCGCGCGCGGCAGCGGGCGGCGCAACGTGGTGTTCCACGAGTTCGCCCACAAGATCGACATGGCGGACGGCGCGATCAATGGCACCCCACCGCTCGACGACCACCGCGAGCTGCGGACCTGGGCGGAGGTCTGCACCGAGGTCTATCTCCAGCTGCGCGCCCAGGTCGAGGCCGACCAGCCGACGTGGCTCGACGAGTACGGGGCGACCAACGAGGCCGAGTTCTTCGCGGTCGCCACCGAGGCCTTCTTCATGCGCCCCGATGACCTCCAGGCCGAGCACCCCGAGCTCTACGCGGTGCTCGCCGACTTCTACAAGTTCGAGCCGCGGCAGCAGCCCGTCCCGCACTGACGGCACCACGCCCGGGCGCCTGCCCGTTCGGCGTGGTCGCGCACCGCAGAGGGCGCCTTAGCTTGCATCCATGTTCGCGTGGTTGACCGAGCGCCGTCGCAAGCAGCTCCTGGCCGAGCCCTTCCCCGCCGAGTGGGAGGCGATCCTCGACGCCAACGTTCCGCTCGCCCGCCGCCTCGAGCCCGCGCAGCAGCGCCGGCTGCGGGAGCTGGTGCAGGTGTTCATCGCCGAGAAGCACTGGGAGGGCTGCGGCGGGCTCGAGCTCACGGAGGAGATGCAGGTCACGGTCGCGGCCAACGCGTGCCTGCTCGTGCTCGAGCGGGACCTCGCGCTCTACAAGGACGTCGACTCCATCCTGATCTATCCGAGCACGGTGATCTCGCCACCGCGCCGCCCGGCCTTCTTCGAGCTCGGGCGCACGCCGGTGGGCCACGGCCGATCGCTGGCCGGCGAGGCGATGCTGCACGGCCCGGTCGTGCTGTCGTGGGACGCGGTGCTCGCGAGCACCCACGAGCTGGCGTGGCACAACGTCGTGATCCACGAGCTCGCGCACAAGCTCGACATGGCCGACGGGTCGATCGACGGCACGCCGCCGCTGCCGACCCGCGCCGCGATCGAGGAGTGGGCCGGCGTGTGCTCGGCCGCGTACCGCGAGCTGTGCGCGCGCGTCGAGGCGGGCCTGCCATCGGTGATCGACTCGTACGGCGCGACCAACGAAGCCGAGTTCTTCGCGGTCGCGACCGAGACGTTCTTCCTGCGGCCGCTCGAGCTCCGCTTCGAGTACCCCGACCTCTACGCGCTGCTCGCCGGGTTCTATCGCTACGATCCGGACCCGCTGGCGTTCAGCTGAGGCCGCGGTGAGGTTGCGGTGAGCTGGTGGTGAGGGCCGGGGCGCGGGCTACGACGTGGAGAACTGGTTGTATGATGTGGGCCTGATGAACGCGCGCTTCGAGCCTCCGACGGCTGGCGACTACGAGCGCTGCGTTAACCTGTCGGAGCGCGTCGCCTGGACAGTCGACGAGATCTTGACGGCCCAGCAGGAGCTCGACTTCACCCGGCCGTTCTTGCCCGAGGCGATGGTCAGCCTCGCCCGGGCACCGCTCGCGCCCGCGGACCGGCTCCGCCTCAATCACATCCGGGCGAACAGCTACCTCAACCTGTTCGTGTTCGTCGAGGAGTACATCGTCGCGACCGCGATGCGCCACGCCCAGGCCGAGCAGTTCGGCTCGCCGGATGCGTTGCGCGCGCTGCTGCGGTTCGCGGACGAGGAGATCAAGCACCAGCAGCTGTTCCGGAGGTTCCGCGCCGCGTTCGAGCGGGGTTTCGGCGCGCCGTGCGACGTCGTCGAGAACGCCACGGACGTGGCGGGCTTCATCCTCGCCCGATCGCCGCTCGGCGTCCTCGTCACGACGCTGCACCTCGAGCTCGTCACGCAGCTGCACTATGTCTCGTCGGTGCGCGAGGGCGCATCGCAGGAGAACATCGAGCCGACGTTCCGTAGCCTGCTCAAGCATCACTGGCTCGAGGAGTCGCAGCACGCCCGCATCGACGAGCTCGAGATCGCGAAGCTCGCTGCCGACGCCCCCGCCGAGCTCCTCGAGCAGGCGGTCAGTGACTACCTCGAGATCCTGCGCGCGTTCGACGAGGTCCTGGCGCGCCAGACCGAGCTCGATCTCGACACTCTGGCGCGCCTGACGCCGGGCATCGCGGGCGCGACGCGTGACGAGCTGCGCACGCAGCAGCTGGCTTCGTATCGCAAGAGCTTCCTGCTCGACGGCCTCGATCATCCAACCGTGATCGCCACGTTGCAGCAGCTGACCGCGACCGCCGCGAGCCAGGCGGCCGCCCTCGCCGAGCGGTACCGATGAGCGAGCTCGCCGTCAGCGACCTCTGGCTCGACACGGCGCGCGTGCGCCTGGCGCGGGTGATCGGCAGCGCGCGTGCCACCGAGGTGGTCGCCGAGATCCTGGCGGAGCTCGGGCTCTCGACACTCAGCAGCGCCGACGAGCTGGCGCGCTTCGGGGAGCGGCTGTCGCACCGCGCGGGGTTCCTTGGTGCGGTCGGCGTGTCGCTCGAGACGCACGCGATCCTGCGCGGGGCGCGCACGCGGCGCTGAAGCCGAGCTCAGAGCCCGCAGAGCTCGAGCGCGCGCTGGAACTTCTCGGGCGGCGGCGCCTCGACGGTGACCTTGTCGGCGCCGAGCGGCAGCACGATGCGGGCGGCGTGGAGGAAGAATCCGTCGAGCCCGGGGACCAGCGCGCCGCCGTAGAGCTCATCGCCCGCGATCGGCGAGCCGACGTTCGCGAGATGCGCGCGGACCTGGTGCATGCGGCCGGTGGCGGCGCTGCAGCGCACGAGCGCGTGGGTCTTCGACTCGCGCTCGACCTCGAACGCGGTGTATGCGGCGAGCCCGTCGGTGTGGTCGACCACGACGCGCTTGCCGCGCTGGACGAGCGGCGCGTCGCACTCGCGCGACACCGGTCGCTCGCAGGTGATCGCGAGGTACTGCTTGTCGACGATGCCGGCGCCCAGCGCATCGCGCATCGCGCGGTAGGCCTCGGGGGTGCGAGCGCCGACGAGGACGCCCGAGGTGCCGATGTCGAGGCGATGGACGAGGCCGCCATCGCGCGGGTCATCGCCGATCGCGACGCACTCGGGATAGCGGGCGACCAGCGCGTTGGCGGCGGTGCCGAGCTCGCCGGCACGCAGCGGCTGCGAAGGCATGCCGGAGGGCTTCGCGATCACGACGATGTCGGGGCGCTCGAGCAGGATCACGAGCTGCGCGGCGGCGTCGGGATCGGGCGTGACGCGCAGCGCATCACCGCTGACCGGCTCGCGCTCCAGATCGATGACGTCGCCGATCGCGACGCGATCGCCCTTCTTCGCGAGCTTGCCGGCGACGCGCACGAGGCCCTCGTCGAACAGCTGGGACAGCTGGCGACGGCCAGCCTCGGGGAAGTGGCGGGCCAGGGCCTTGTCCACGCGATCGGCGATCTCGACGGTGATCTTCATACTGCCTCCAACAGGATCACGGGCGTGCTACCGCCCGGTGCGAGCTCGGTGAGATCGGCTGCGAGCTCGACGAGCGCGTTGCAGCCAACCAGCGATGACAGCATCGCCGAGCCTTGCTTCGGATGAACGTGGGCGACGAGCCGCGCGCCGTCGCGGACCACGCGCGCACGCAGGTAGTGCGCGCGGCCGGCCTGCTTGCGATAACCGCCCGGGAGCTCGGCGAGGGCGCGAGGCCGCGCCGTCGCCCGCGCGCCCTGCATCGCGAGCAGCGCGGGGCGCAGGAACAGCTCGAAGCCGACGACCGTCGACACCGGGTTGCCGGGCAGCCCGAACACCGGCGTCGCGTCGCGGCGGCCGAACGAGAACGGCTTGCCGGGCTTCATCGCGACCTTGTACAGCTCGAGCGTGACGCCGGCGGCGGCGAGTGCGGCGTGCACGTGATCGCGGTCGCCGACGGAGACCCCGCCGGTCGTGATCACGACGTCGTGCGTGAGCGCGGCCTCGAGCATCCGGCCGAGCGCGCCGAGCTCGTCGGGTGCGATGCCGAGCCGGCTCGGGATGCCGCCCGCCTCGCGGACGAGCGCGTCGAGCACGTGCGCCGACGAGTCGACGAGCTGGCCGGGCCCGGGCTCGATGCTGACGTCGACGAGCTCGTCACCGGTCGCCACGATCGCGACGCGCGGGGCCCGCGCTACCGGGACC
>JALZOI010000754.1 GCA_030857245.1 Myxococcota bacterium | reverse complement strand
GTGCCGGGCTCTCGCTCGCCACCGCGTGGCCGGGCGCCGCGCCGTGGCTCGTGTTCGCGGCGGGCGGTTCGGGGCACGTGCTCGGCCGGCGCGTGCGCGTCGCGCGCTGCTCGGCGTGCGTCACCGTCCTCGACGTCCGCGCGCAGACGTGTCGCTCGTGTGGCGCGAACCTGCGCGGTGACATCGCGCGGCTCGCCGATCGGCTCGAGGCCGAAGAGCAGCTCGAGGCGCGGCCCGAATGACGGCCTCGACGACCTCCTGACGGGCGGTCACGCGTGCTCGCGCCGCGGTGGCGCGTGATGACGCGGCAGCGTCAGCGCACCGCAGGTGTAGGTGCGGTGTCGCTGCACGCGGCACATCTCAGGATTCCTCGAGAGGCATCGCGAGGCAATCGGGGCGGATGGAACGGGAATCGAGTGACTCGCCAGATCCGGGTTGATAGTTTCAACGTGGGACTTCATTCGACACGAGGAGGCACGGTGAGCAACCTGAAGCAGATCGCGCAACGCCACGGGCGAGACCGCTGGAAGGACGCGGCGTTCATCGGAGCGGCGCTGTTGATGACGGCGCTGGCGATCGGTTCGGTCACGGCCCACGGGACGGCCGGCACGGCGGCGCACGAGTGGACGGTGACTGTCGTCGAGTCGACGGTCGAGCTCGCGCGCTAACGCACCGCCCACCGGATGCGACCCGCGTCGGCGAGGCGCTGCTCAGGGCGCGGGCGGGCTTGCCCACCGAGAGCGCCCCAGAGCGCCCCAGAGCGCCACAGAGCGCCACAGAGCGCGAAGAACGCCAGTGAAGGTTGAACGACCAGGGGCGCACCCACCGACTTCCTTCTCTTCGGATCGCTGGCGTCCCTTGGCGGCTTTGGCGGCCAAGCTCCCCGGCTCAGAGAGCGGGAGAGATTGCCCAAGAGCGCCAAGCCCGCCAAGGAAGGGGTGAAGGACGGGTGGCGCACCCTCCGATCTTCTCTACGAATCCTTGGCGTCCCTTGGCGGCCTTGGCGGCCAAGCTCCCCGGCTCAGGGCTGCTTGCGCGAGGCGACCGCGGCACGTGTGTCCGTGGCGTGCCGGGTGCCCGCGGCGTGCCCGGTGCCCCCGGCTGACGTGAACGCCGGCGTGTTGGCGAGCTGGCGGGCGAGGTAGGGAGCGGTCCGGCTGGTGCCGGACGCGGCGATCGCGCCGGGCGGTCCGGCGAGCACGATGCGGCCGCCCTCGTCGCCGGCGCCCGGGCCGACATCGATGACCCAGTCACTCGCGGCGACGACGCTCATGTCGTGCTCGACGACGATCACGGTGTTGCCGGCGTCCACGAGGCCCGCGAGCTGGGCGAGGAGGCGGGCGACGTCCGAGGGGTGGAGGCCGGTGGTGGGCTCGTCGAGGACGTAGATGGTGTCGCCACGGTGCACGCGCTGGAGCTCGGTGGCCAGCTTGATGCGCTGGGCCTCGCCGCCCGAGAGCTCGGTGGCGGGCTGGCCGAGGCGGAGATAGCCCACGCCGACCTGGCGCAGGACGTCGAGCGCGTGCCGCACCGCCGGCGCATCGGCGAAGAACTCCCAGGCCGCGTCGACCGTCATCGCGAGGACGTCCGCGATGGTCTGGCCGCGCACCGTGATCTCGAGCGTCTTCGCGTTGTAGCGCGCACCCTGGCAGGCGGGACACGGCGCATAGACGCTCGGCAGGAACAGCATCTCGACGAAGACGAAGCCCTCGCCCTGGCAGGTCTCGCAGCGGCCCTTGGCCACGTTGAACGAGAACCGGCCCGCGTCGTAGCGCCGGGCGCGTGCGGCCTTGGTCGCCGCGAACAGCTTGCGGACGTGATCGAACAGGCCGGTGTAGGTCGCGAGGTTCGAACGCGGCGTGCGCCCGATCGGCTTCTGGTCGACCTGGACGAGCCGCCGGAGGTGCTCGAGACCGCCGGTGATCGCGCCGCCGACCGGCACCCTGGCGGTGCGCTCGAGCGCCTCCCCGTCCTCGTCGTCGCTCGTGGTCGGATGCCCGAGCTCGGTGGCGAGCAGCTCGACGAGCGCCTGGCTGACGAGGCTCGACTTGCCCGAGCCGGAGACGCCGGTGACGGTGGTCAGCACGCCGAGCGGGAACGCGACGTCGAGCCCCGCGAGGTTGTTGCGCGTGATCCCCGCGAGCTCGAGCCAGCCGGTCGGCACGCGCGGCTCGTGCGGCGGCGGGACCTCCTCGCCGAAGAGGTAGCGCCGGGTCTGCGACGCGGCGACCGCGGCAAGCCCGGCGGGCGGCCCGCTATAGAGGATGTGCCCGCCGTGCTGACCGGCGCCCGGACCGACGTCGACGATCCAGTCGGCGTGGCGGATCACGTCGAGCTCGTGCTCGACGACGAACAGCGAGTTGCCGGACGCCTTGAGACGGTCGAGCGCGTGGAGGAGCGCCTCGGTATCGGCGGGGTGGAGGCCGGCCGAGGGCTCGTCGAGCACGTAGACGACGCCGAACAGGTTCGAGCGGACCTGCGTCGCGAGCCGCAGCCGCTGGAGCTCGCCGGGCGATAGCGTCGGCGTGCTGCGCTCGAGCGTCAGGTAGCCGAGCCCGAGATCGAGCAGCACGGCGAGCCGCGCCACCAGATCCTCGGTGATCCGGTGGGCGACGAGCGCCTTCTCGGGATGGTGCTCGGCGGCCTTCATGTCGTCGGCGGCGGTGCCTTCGGCATACGGCCGGACGATCGCGGCGAGCCGCTTGAGCGGGAGCCGCGACAGCTCGGTGATGTCGAGGCCGGCGAACGTGACCGACAGCGACTCGCGCCGCAGTCGCTTGCCCTGGCACGTCGCGCAGTCGTTGCTCACCATGTAGCGCAGCGCGCGCTTCTTCATCATCGCGCTCGCGGTATTCGCGAAGCTGTGCAGCACGTGGCGCCGCGCACTCGAGAACGTACCGAGGTAGCTCGGCTCCTCCTTGCGGCGGAGCGCGCGCTTGGTCTCGGCCGGTGTCAGCCCGGCGTAGACCGGCACCGTCGGCTGCTCGTCGGTGTAGAGGATCCAGTCGCGCTCCTTGCGCGGCAGGTCGCGCCACGGGCGGTCGACGTCGTAGCCGAGCGTCACGAGGATGTCGCGCAGGTTCTGACCGCCCCACGCCTGCGGCCACGCGGCGATCGCGCGCTCGCGGATCGTCAGCGACGGATCCGGCACCATCGACTGCTCGGTGACCGTGTAGCGGCGCCCGAGACCGTGGCACTCGGGACACGCGCCCTCCGGCGTGTTGGGCGAGAACGACTCGGCGTAGAGCAGCGGTTGGTCGCGCGGATAGTCGCCCGCGCGCGAGTACAGCATCCGCAGCAGGTTCGAGAGCGTCGTCACGCTGCCGACCGAGGACCGGGTCGTCGGCGAGCCGCGCTGCTGCTGCAAGGCGACCGCGGGTGGCAGGCCCTCGATGTCGTCGACCTCGGGGACGGGCATCTGATCGAACAGCCGGCGGGCGTAAGGTGAGACCGACTCGAGGTAGCGGCGCTGGGCCTCGGCATAGAGGGTGCCGAACGCCAGCGAGGACTTTCCCGAGCCGCTGACGCCGGTGAACACGACGAGCGCGTCGCGCGGGATCTCGACGTCGATGTCCTGCAGGT
>JALZOI010000164.1 GCA_030857245.1 Myxococcota bacterium | reverse complement strand
GCGCGACGCCGGTCGGTGGTCGCAGGCAACGAGGACGAGCAGGGACAACCAGAACCGCACGAGACCACTGTCAGGGACTTCGCCCATCGGCGCAACAGCTGGATGCTCGCAACCCGCCCCCGGTTACCCGCCGACGAACGGGCGGGCCTGCACGGTCCAGAACGTCTCGCCTTCGAGCACCCACTCGACGTCGAGCGGCTTGCCGTGCGTGAACACGGGGATGAACGCCTTCACCTGCTTCGCGAGTGCCTTCGCGCGCTCCTCGGTGAGGATCACGCCGGCGCCCGCGGGCACCGCGATCTCGATGATGCCGCCCTTGTCGTCGAACGTCAGCATCACCGGATCGTCGGCGCGCGACAGGATCTTCGTGCCGTCGTTCGTGTGGTCGAAGATGATCTGCTCGGGGATCTTCTGTCCCTCGACGACGCGCATGCCGAGGCCCCACTTCGCGTTGATCGTGTAGCTGTTGGCGTCGGTCGGATCCCACAGGTTCTTGGTGACGAGCACGCCGGCCGCCGTCGCGTTGACGCCGATCTGCACGAGTACCGCACCGTAGACCGCCTCGTGATCGATGCCGAAGGCCTCGCGCTCGTCGACCGCGCGGAGGTTCCACACCGACGCCCACACGCCCTTGATGGCCTCGCCGAGGGCCACCTTGCCGACGACGTTCGGGAACGTGTCATAGAGGCCCGCGCCGTTGAAGCCGGGGAGATCCTCGGCATTGGTCGAGCTCCGTACGAACACGCCCTTGCCGCCGAGCTTGAGCCGCACGCGCTTGTAGATCGCAGCGAGCGAGGCCTCATCGATCGGGGCCGCGACGATCGCCTTGCGGAGCTGCTCGAGTGCGGCCTTGCGCCACGCCGCATCGGTGCGGAACCGGGCGTCGGCGATCATCGCGAGCAGCCGGGCGTCGAGCCCGTGCCGCTGCAGGTGCTGCACGTAGTAGAAGAACGGCACGCCGAAGCCCGCCGGCACGCGCACGCCATCGAGGTTCGCGGTCACGATCTCGCCGAGGTTGGCGGCCTTGGTGCCGTAGATCACCGCGTCCTTCGCCCGCATCCGCGTCAGCATCGCGAACCGTGCGTTGGTCAGGTTCGCCGGTGGCAGAGCGACGTGCTTGCGCGCGGCGATCTTGCCCTCGAGCTCCGTGATCTCGGCGCGCGTCGCCTCGCGCAGCACGATCGTGGTGTCGGTGACCTCGTAGTAGACGACCGTGCCGTCGAGCTTGCCGAACTTCGCGCGCGCCTGCTTGTCCCCGGCGTTGGGGATGCCCCACGCGCTCGCACGCAGGTTGACGTGCGAGAGCGGCGTCGAGAACTGCATCGCGAGGATGCCCGCGACCGGCGTGATGTCCGGGTAGCTCTCCTGCAGCAGCGCGATGTCGGTGCGGTCGAACGTCAGCGACTCGTACGGCGTGCCGATCGGCACGACGCGCAGCCGCCCGACGGTGCGCCCCTTGTTGAAGGCCTGGAAGCTGGCGGCCTTGTAGATCTCGTCGTTCGTCACCGTCGGGACACCGCGCTGCTTGACGTCGACAGCGACCTTCTGCTGCATCGGCGAGTCGGGCCGGAACGGCAGCTGCTTCACGAAGAACGCCTGCTCGAGCCGCTTGCGCGCCCGCACGACGTCCTCGGGACCGATCTTGTCACCCTCCCAGAACGCGAAGGTCCACTTGTCGATCTTCAGGTGATGCGTGAGGTAGCCGAGGATGAACTTCGGCTTCACCCGATCGTAGTTCTTGTTGTATTCGCGGATGTTGTCGGCCGTCCACGCCTTCTTCAGCAGGACGCCGAGGACGAAGTCCGCGTGGATGGTGAACGTGTTGACGTCGATGAAGTAGATGTCGTTGGTCGACAGATCGATGATGAACTTGCCAAGCTGGTCGGACGAGATCTTCTTCGAGTAGGCCTGCCACGTCGCGACGTCGGGGATCGACTTCGTCCAGGCCCGCTGCTCGCGAGCGTCCGCCGGGCGCGCGGTGACGCAGATCACGACTGCCAGCACGACGCCGGCGAGGGCTTGCTTCATCACCGTCATCATAACGCGCCAGCCCGGCGGTCGCGTTGATCCGCGGTGGGCAGCGGGGAACGGGGTCAGCGGGGCAGCGTGATGTTCGGGATCCGGCCACCGGTGAGGGCCCCGTCGCCGTTCGGGATGAAGGCCATCATCGCCGTCGAGTTCGCGCCCGTGTAGCGGAAGATCAGCTCGTCGCCGGGCTGGAAGTCGATCGCCGGCGCGTCGGCCAGGTACTCGTACGCCTGCGCGGTGTAGGTGCCGCCGCCGATCGGCTCGAAGTGCTGCATCCAGGTCGCCAGCGTGACGTCGGTCGCGCCCCGCCGGTGCACGAGATCGAACGTGACGTCGATCGCCCTGATGATGATGGCGTCGCAGATCACGCGGTACGTGCCCGCCGGCACGCTCGCCTTCAGCGCGTACTCTGCTTCCTGGGACCCACCGGGTCCCACGCCGGGCGCTCAAAAAGGTTCGGGCTCTTGCTCGACCATCCGGACCTGGGTCTCGCGGCCATCGAGGGCGAGCCACAGGACCGGAGCGTTCTCGCTGTCATCGTCACACGAGATGGTCGCGGCCCCGAGGCCGACGACGAGCACGAGGAGCAGCGAGCGACCACGCGCGGCGTCGTGCCAGCCCGCGACCAGGCTGCGGCCGGGCGCCTTCACTTGACGAAGCTCGCGATGAAGTGGGTCGGCACCGGGGTCGACTCGGCCTCGAGCTTGAGCCCGGCCTTCTGCGCCGCCGCCATGGACTTCGCCCGGTGGTGGATGCGATTCGAGATCACGATCCGGCCGGTCGGCTTGAGCGCCTTCGCGGCGGCGGCGAGCCAGCCGACCGCATCCGAGAAATAGTGATCGACCTCGGCGAGCAAGATCGCGTCGTAGGTCGCGTCCTCGAGGCCCGGCGTGTCGGCGCCGACGACCCGGCGGTCCACGAGGTCGGCGAGGCCGGCGGCCTGCAGCCGGGAATGCATGAGATCGAGGACGGCGCCGTCGATGTCGGTCGCGACGACCTGGCCATTCGGCTGTACCGCGCGCGCGAGGTGGACGGTGAGCAGGCCCGAGCCAGCGCCCACGTCAGCGACCCTGGAGCCCGGTCCGATCTTGAGAGCTTCGACGACCTTCTCTGGCTTGCGCTCCGCGTCGAAGCGAGCCTGCTCGCGCGAGATGTCGTCCGTCTTCGTCGAGCCGCCGTTGCCGCTCCCAGGCTGCGCCTCCCCGTCCTTGTCGCTACAGCCGAGTCCACCGCCGGCTCCGGCCAGCGCCAGGACCAGCACCAGCGGGTGCCACACGGGCGACGCGATCGAGAGACGCACGTCGCTACCCTAGCACGCACCGATCGAGACGCGATTCCGGGGATGCTGGCAGACACACACCGAAACAGGCGAATCCCGAAACGACCAAGGGCCACCAGCTCTCGCTGATGACCCCCTCGCGCATCAAGCGCGAGCTTCAGGAAGCTGCCGGAGCTTACTGGACCTTGAGCTCGCCGAAGATGCCGCCGATGGTCGTGCCGTTGGCGAACGGTGAGATCAGGCGGTCATCGCGCTTGGCGATCGCGTAGGCGATCGAGGCGGTCGCGATGCGGGCGGTGAGGCCACCGTTGTACGCGCCGTCCTGGCCGTTGAGCTGAGCGCCCTGGACCTGGCCGTTGCGGTTCGTGCCACCGAACCAGCCACTCTTGAGGTGACCGGCGCTGTAGATGTACACGACGTTCGAGTTGTTCGGGGTGCCATCCGGCCAGCCACCGCGCTGCATCGGGTTCTTCGTCGTATCGCCGTGCATCGTGATGACCGTGTCGTCCGCGAGCGACTTCAAGGTGTTGTCGTCCGTGGTGGCCGTCAGGTCGGCCATGAAGGCATCGAAGATCCGCTTGTGGATCGGCGGGCGGGTGAGCGCGCTGCCGTTGTCGAACGCGCCGTGCGGGTCGTCGTTGAAGGCGCGCATGACGACCGAGTTCGTCAGGCCCATCTTGAACGCCTTCACCGTGACGATCATCGTGCGACCGATCGCGGCGACGTTGCCCGGCGTGCCGGCATTGATGCCGTAGCGGGTCAGATCTTCCGGGGTGATCTGCAGCTTCGCGGCGAGGTTGGTGCCGAGGAACTGCGCCGCGCTCGAGGCCGTGGTGTACGAGCCCTTCGTCGTGGAGCGGTTCGCCGCGCGGTTGAGCTGGCTGAACGCGTCGTAGTGCGCCTTGTAGAGCGACGCATCCGCGGAGCGCGACAGCAGGCCGCCAGCGCGCGAGGCCGCGCTGTTGAAGAGGCCGACGATGCCGTCACCGTTGTTCACGTTCGCGGGGCGGAAGCCACCCGGCGCCGTGCCGATGTCGACGCCCGCGACCGTGACGATCGGGATGACCGCCGGCGACTGCGCCTGCAGCGCGCTGGCCACCGAGTAGATGTTGCTCCCGTTGAGGTTCGTCGTCGTGACGGCATCACCGGTGTGCGTCTCGTTGTTGCCGGCCTGGAAGATCGTGACCTGGCGCGCGGCGGGCAGGTTCGCCCACGGCGTATCCGGGCCGATCACCAGCGGCCGGGAGGTGCCCGCAACGCGGGTCTCCATGCCGGGGCGGTGCCACGCGAACGCCGGGTTGCGAGCCTCGGCGATGTCGTAGTGCGGCCAGAACAGCTGGAACCACGCATGACCACCGTTGCCGGCCATGATGTGGACCGAGCGTGCGGTCAGGTTCTCCGCCGCGGCGTACGCGACGCCCTTGCCGGCGGTGCTCTCGAGGACATCGAAGATCTTGCTTCGCGACACCCCGAGTGCTGCACCCGCGGCGACGCTCCACTTGATGAGAGCGCGGCGAGTTACTTCTCGCTGCTCGTCACGCTTGGAAGATTGCGACTTGGCCATGGGTTATCTCCTCACTCGCAGGTGTAAGCCGCGGCCATCAGGGCTGCGACAGCGATACGACGTCCAACCGTCACGTCGGACGCGCTGGTGACCGTCAGGTTGCAGAAGTCGAGGTGGGCCGGCTGCGCCGGGGAGCCGATGAGGCAGGTGATGCCATCCGCACGGCACGCGTTGTTCGCGTCGAACAGCACCGCGCCCGTACCGTTGGTCTGGCAGCGCGCGAGCGTCGGGACCGCCGCGATGATCTCGTCGGCGCCGGCCGCGAAGATGTCGAACAGACGCGACGCACCGGACGTCGTGATGCCGATGTTCTCGCGGATGCGGTTGTCGAAGTTCGCCGCGCCCATCGCGTTGCCGCCCGTCATGTAGAGCTGACCGGCCGAGAGGGCCGTGGCGTTCGCGGTGTTGATGCCGACCGACCGCAGCACGTTGCCGAGGGTCGCGACGCGAACCTTGGAGCAGCTGTGGACGCGCGACGTGTAGCGGGGCGGGCCTTCCTTCGCGAGCCGATCGATGAGCTCCCAGGGCGAGTAGCCGCTGTTGTCGTGATCGAACGTGCTCTCCTCGTCACCGGTCGTGGAGCCGGGCGGGGCGATGTTGTCGGGGTCGGTCTCGTCGAGGTCCGTGCTGCAGGCAACGGCGCCAAACGACGCGACCAGGATCGTCATCTTGAATCCAAAGTTGGTCATGTTTGGCTCCTTTTCTAGAACTTGACGAAATCGTCGGCGGTGTAGACGGCGTAGATGAGGTCCTTCATCTTGAAGCCGCTCGCGGTGAAGGTATCGACCTGCGCCTGGATGGTCTCGGCCGGGACGTCCTGGAGGGTGTCGACGATGTCGGTCTTGCCCATCGCCCAGTTCCAGACGCGAGCCACGCCGCACTTCGCGACGTCGGCGTCGGCGGCCATCGCGGCGCCGAGCGCCGGGATGTCAGCCGCCGGGACGCCGAAGCGCCACGCGGTGGTCTCGCCGGCCGGGAGGTAATCGGTGAGGCGAGCCATCGGCGCGCCGTCGAGCGGGGTCGGGACCGCCACCGCGTTCTGGAACGCGCCGTTCTCGTCGAAGTTCGCGAACAGCGGGGCGACGTGGTTGAGCGTCTGGTGGCAGTTCGCGCAGATCACGGAGGACACGTCGAGGAAGTTCACGCGGCCACCATTGTTGGTGCCAGCGATGCTCGCGAACGGCCACTTGCCGGTGTACGGCGACGGGCCGCCGACTTCCTGCGGATCACCGTCGAGCTCGACGGGGAACTTCGCGCAATCGAACGACTCCTGGATCCACTTGACCCGGCGGAAGGCGAAGTTGCCGAAGAAGTGCTTCATGGCGCCCTGGTTCGTCAGCACGCCGGCCTTGGGGCCTGCGCCTGCGCAATCAGCCGCCGTGAACACGCCGGTCGCCGCGTCGAACGTCGGGCAGTTACCGGTCGCCTGCGTGAACAGGTCCATGTAGCTGAGGTTCTCGACGGAGATCTTGGCGGCGAGGGCCGGAGCGGTATCGAGCTCCGCGGTCTCACCCATCTTGAAGGTGTCGCGCCAGAAGAAGAACATCTGGCGAGCGAACGCGGGCCGGCTCATGTAGCCGGTGAGCAGTCCCTCGTAGGCGGCCTTCTTGGCCGGCAGGTCAGGAGCGTTGGCGACCGTGAGGATCTCGTCCATGGACGGGAGGTCGCCGGTGAGGCGGAGCGCAGCGATGCGCAGAGCCGCGTTGTAGTCGTACTCGCGCTTGGCGAGCTCCTGGTCCCACTCGTCGGTGGGCCCACCAGGGGTGTCATCGCCGGGGGCATCGTCACCACCCGTACCGGTCGACGGATCGGCACTGCACCCCGCGAAAGAGGTCGCGGTCGCCATCAGTAGAATTGAGATCCTCTTCATGGGGCTCCTTAAGGGGCAACTTTCTCGGCGTTGATCCACCCGAGGAGTCCAGTCCCCGGAGGTCCGTTCTTGTACGTAGCGAGCTGGGCGGCAGTGAACCGGAACGGATGCGTGCTTCCGGGGTCGGGTGCGAGGAAGATGCCGCTCGAGTCCGGCGTCGTGAGGTTCACGCGGATCAGCACCTGGTTGCAGGCGTTGAGGACGACCGCGTCGTCCGCAGAGTTGATGCCGGTGATGTTGAGCGCGCCGGTCGCGCCCGCGTTCTGGCCGCCGTGGCAGGCGAGGCAGTTGTTGGCCGCGCCGCCGACGTTCGTCGTGAGGAGCGTGCGGACCGTCTTGAAGTTTGCGAGCACCTGGCAGCCCGAGCGCACGGGCGGCTCGCCGCCACCGTCGGCCTCGAAGATCGAGACCTTCTTGAAGTGGATGGAGAGCTTGGCGTTCGCCAGGAAGCCGACGAAGGCCGCCGTGCCGCCCGCGATCTGCTTCTGGTCGTCGGTCGCCGTCGCCTCGAGGTTCATCTTCACGCTGAAGAAGCGGTCGATGGTGTCGGGCATCGGCGCGGCACCCTCGGGGTGCGACACGAACAAGGGATGCTCGATCTTGGCGCCCATCGGGCCGGGGAGCAGCTTGAGGTTGCTGACGTAGAGGCCCGAGCCGAGGGCCTGCGCGGTGAACTGGATCTTGGCGCCGGGGATGCCGGCGAGGCCGACCGTATCGAGGCTGACGTCGTTGTAGGGGCAGGTCGGGTCGCCGGGAGCGCCGGCGGTGCAGATGAGGGGGAGGAACTTGTCGGTCTCCAGGGTGGGGGTCTCCTCCCCAGGGATGTTCTCGGCCGCGTCCTTCTCCTTCTGGATCCACTCGAGGAGGTCCGACGCCTGGCTCGCCGTCAGGGCGGGCCCTTCGTGGATGCCCTTCGTGAGGAGGCGCGACGACTGCGGCGCCGTGAGGTTGACGACCGACGGCTCGAATGCGACGAGGTCATCGCGGAGCTCGACGGGGTTGGCCCCCTCGAGGAACCCGATGTTGGCGCGCGAACCATCATGGCAACCGACGCAGAATGCGGCCACGACCGGGTGGCCCTTCTCGAGCCACGCGCGCTTCGCCGCGGCCTGCTCGGTGGTCAGCCCGTCCGTGGCGCCATCCACGAGGCCGGTGCAGCCCATCGCGACCATCGCGGTCATGAAGGCAGGAGCGGCGGCACTGAGGCGCACCATATGAAGGCGCCGCACGAGGGTCTCCAGCATCGATTTCCTCGACGGAAGTCCCGAAGCGTTGCTTCTCGACATTGGTTGGCCACCGCGCATGTGACCGGAGTACAGCAACGCTCGTACCACCCGGGATCGCGCCGCCGTATGACCCAAGTATCTGAAACTGCTGTGAAGTGCGGATAGCGACCTACATTGTGCATGGGGTTTCACACCCCTGCTGGGGTCAGTTGTGCCCACCGCTCAACCAGCTGAAAGGACGTGTCCGTGAAGTGCAACATCAAGAGTTTGGCTACATGCACGTTCGTGCTCGTCTGGTCCGTGCTCGGCGTCGCCGCGGGCTGTCGCGCGTCCGAATCGCGACCGGGAGCTGCCGAGACGGCCCATGCAGCGCCGTCAGCGCTGCCCGCGCTCGCGACGGCACGGATCGCGATCGTCGGCGCCAGCGTGTCGGCCGGCTTCGGTGGGATGCCGTTCGCCGATGCGTTCCGTGCCGGGGCTCCACGCTCCACCATCGAGAACGCCGCCAACGTCCTGCTGTTCCGGGATCCGATCGGGGAGAGCCGGCTGCAGATCGAGAAGGCGATCGCGTTTCAGGCCACCACGATCGTGGCGATCGACTTCCTGTTCTGGAACCTCTACGGCTCGACCGATCCCGGCTGGCGGGAGCGCGCCCTCGCCGCGGGCCTCGCCGAGCTCGAGCGAGCGCGGGCCACGGGAGCGTGGCTGATCGTCGGCGACGTCCCGCACGTGGTGACCGCTGCCGAGTGGATGCTGCCGCGCTCGCAGGTCCCGGATGCGACCACGCTGGCCGCGCTCAACGCGCAGATCGCGACGTGGGCCCGTGGCCGCGAGCGGGTGCTGCTGGTGCCGTTTGCCGAGTGGGCGCGGCCCCTCGCCAGCGATGCCGCCGTCGAGATCGCGCCGGGCGAGCAGGTGCCGGCGCGGTCGCTGATGGCGGCCGATGGGCTGCACGCGAACCCGCTCGGCGTCTGGTACCTGCTGGACAAGCTCGATCACTGGATCGAGGCGCAGCTCCCGGGGACGCCGCGGGACGCGCTCCGGTTCGTGCGGCCCGCGCCCGAGCCACGCTGACGAGGAGCGGTGATCAGCGGCGCTGCAGCTGCGTCGCGGTCCGGGTCGAGCCGTCGTGGCTCCAGCCCGGCGGTGCGAGCAGGTAGCCGGCCTTGGCTGCCAGCGTCGGGGCGCGTGCGACGTCCTTCGCGATCGCCGCGAATTCGTGGAAGCCGATGCGCAGCGGGTTGAACGTCGTGATGTCGGTGGTCAGCCCGTAGACGACGCGCTCGTCCTCACGCGCGAACGTGCCGAACAGGCGATCCCAGATGATGAGGATGCCCCCGTGGTTCTTGTCGAGGTACGGTACGTTCTTGCCGTGGTGGACGCGGTGGTGCGACGGCGTGTTGAGGACCTCCTCGATGATGCCGAGCTTGTCGATCGCCTCGGTATGGAGCCAGAACTGATAGAGCAGGCTCCACGCCTGCGCGGTCAGCACCATCCATGGCGGGAAGCCGAGCAACGGCAGCGGGGCCCAGAAGATCGGCGCGGTGAACGGCGTCAGCAGGGGCTGGCGGAGCGCCGTCGACAGGTTGTAGTGGCGGCTCGAGTGGTGGTTGACGTGGCAGGCCCAGAGCAGCCGCACCTCGTGGTGCGCGCGATGGAACCAGTAGTAGGAGTGATCCTCGAGGACGAACAGCAGCAGCCACGCCCACGGGCCGGTCGCGGCGACGACGTCGACGACGCGATGCTCGTAGAGCAGGGCGAAGAACGGGATCGAGAGGAACTTCGTGAAGGCGCTGATCCCCACATTGAGCAGCCCGAGCGAGAGCGATGCAGCGGTGTCCCGGGTCTCGTAGCCGACGACCTCGGGGTGCTTGCGCGACCACACGAGCTCGAGCAGCACCAGCACCACGAACGCTGGGATCGAATAGAGAACGAGGTTCGACACGCCAGGCTCATTGTATCGCTCGCGAGCGCCTCGCGGCGCTTTGATCTGGTGGCGTGCTGCGCGATGCTGCGCCGCATGACCCAGCACGGTGGTGACCTGATCGCTGAAGTTCTCGCGCGGCACGGGGTGACCCACCTGTTCACGCTGTGTGGCGGTCACATCTCGCCGATCCTGACCGGCGCGCAGACCGCCGGCCTGCGCGTCATCGACGTTCGCGACGAGGTCAACGCCGTGTTCGCCGCCGACGCGGTCGCCCGGATGACCGGCACGATCGGCGTCGCGGCCGTGACCGCGGGCCCCGGCGTCACCAACACGATCACCGCCGTCAAGAACGCGCAGATGGCGCAGTCGCCGCTGATCATCTTCGGCGGCTCGACGGCGACGCTGCTCAAGGGCCGCGGCGCGCTGCAGGACATCGATCAGCTCTCGATCATGAAGCCGGTCACCAAGTGGGCGACCATGGTGAAGACCGTGCCGGCGCTGGTGCCGACCGTCGAGCGAGCGTGTCAGGTCGCGCTCGAGGGCGTGCCGGGCCCCGTCTTCATCGAGGTCCCCGTCGATCTGCTCTATCCCGAGGCGATCGTGCGGACCTGGTACGAGAAGGAAGCCGGCCTCGGCAAGGCCAAGGGGATCGGCGCGAAGGCGCTCGAGCTCTACATCAAGGGCCATCTCTACCGGCAGTTCCGCGCGCCGACGCTGCCCGAGGTCCACCTGCCGGCCATCCCGCACCTGCGCAGCGAGAGCACCAACCTCGATAAGGCCGCCGAGGCCCTCAAGGGCGCGAAGCGCCCGGTGATCGTGGTCGGCAGCCAGACGCTCGTCGGGAGCAAGGATCCGGGCCGGCTCGCGCGCGCGCTCGGGATGCTCGGCACGCCGGTGTTCCTCGCCGGCACCGCGCGCGGCCTGCTCGGCCGTACCCACGAGCTCCAGCTCCGCCACAACCGCGGCGCCGCGCTCAAGGAAGCGGACGTCGTGATCGTGTGCGGGTTCCCGTTCGACTTCCGGCTCGGCTACGGGCGCGGCATCAACAAGCAGGCGACGCTGATCGCCGCGAACCTGTCGGCGCACGAGCTCAAGAAGAACCGGCGTCCCGACATCGCGCTCGAGATGCACGCGGGTGACTTCCTGATCGCGCTCGCGGATCGCATCAGCTCCGCGGGCGATCGCTTCAAGCCGTGGCTCGACGGGCTCCGCGAGAAAGATGCGCAGCGCGATGCCGAGATCGCGAAGAAGGCGGCGCCCGCCGGCGAGCTCGTCGATCCACTGCACTTCTTCCTGCGCATGGAGGAGGCGATGGCGGATGACGCGGTGCTCGTCGTCGACGGCGGTGACTTCGTCGCGACCGGCAGCTACATCCTGCGGCCGCGCGCGCCGCTGTCATGGCTCGATCCCGGCGTGTTCGGCACGCTCGGCGTCGGCGGCGGCATGGCGCTCGGCGCCGCGCTCGTGCGGCCCGGCCGCGAGGTCTGGCTGGTGTGGGGCGACGGCTCGAGCGCGTACACGATCGCGGAGTTCGACTCCTACGTCCGGCACGGCGTCGCGCCGATCGCGGTGATCGGCAACGATGCTTCGTGGGCGCAGATCGCGCGCGAGCAGGTCGAGATCCTCGGCACGACGCTCGGCTGCGATCTGCGGCGCACCGACTACCACAAGGTCGCAGAGGGCTACGGCGGCGTCGGGCTGGTGCTCACCGATCCCAACCGCGTCGACGCGACCCTCGCCGAGGCGAAGGCGATCGCGAAGACGGGCCGGCCGGTCTGCATCAACGTCCACCTGCGCAAGACCGACTTCCGCAAGGGCTCGATCTCGATCTGAGCTCGAGCGGGCCGATCACTTCTCGGTGATCACGGTGACGCCTTCCCAGTCCGGACCGGGCGGCAGCGCGGCGAAGGCGAGCGCGCGATCGCGCAGCGTGGTCG
>JALZOI010000753.1 GCA_030857245.1 Myxococcota bacterium | reverse complement strand
AGCGGGATCCAGCCGAGGTACGGGCCCGCCCCGCCGGCGCCGAGCGTGGTCGCGAGCTCGCGCAGATCGGGCGGGAGCGGCGCGCCGAGCGTGGCTTCGAGCGCGCTGGCCATCGCGTCGTCGAGCGGGGGCGCGAGCTCGTAGCGATGGTGGTTCGCGCCGAACCGGGCGAGCGAGCGATCGGATGCGGCGAGCGCGGCGAGCGCCTCGCGGATCGTCGCGGCGAGCTCACTCACCGATCACGGTCACGGTGATCCGCCGGCGGTGCGGCGACGTGCGGTGCTCCCACAGGAAGAGACCTTGCCAGGTGCCGAGCGCGAGCCGGGCGTCGGCGACCGGGATCCCGATCGAGGTCTGCGTCAGCACGCTGCGCACGTGCGCCGGCATGTCATCGGCGCCCTCGTCGGTGTGCGTGAACAGCCGATCCCCGTCGGGCACGAGCCGCGCGACGAACGCCTCGAGATCGCGCCGCACCGCGGGGTCGGCATTCTCGCAGACCATCAGCGAGGCGCTGGTGTGATGCACCCAGACGGTGGCCAGCCCGTCGCGAGCCCGGCTGTCGGCGACGATCCGGGCGATGTCCTTCGTGATGTCGTGCGTCCCGCGGCCGCGGGTCGCGACGGTCAGCTCGCCTCGATGGATCATGGAGGTTGCGTCGCAGGCGAGGGGGCAGCTGTCAAGGGCGCGGGAGTCAGGGCCGCGGGGGTGACGACGATGACACCCCGATCAAGAAGGCGGCGGCGGCGGCGGCGGCGATCACGAGCACCGCGATCCATCGTGGCACGCCCTCGCGCGGCACCGCCGAGCGCGTGACGATCGGCGGCGTGCTCGGTGGACCGAGCAGCGGGACCTCGGCCACCAGCGGCTCGATCGGGGCGCGCTCGAGGGCGGCGCGCGCCCACGCCGCCGACGGCGTGCGATCCGCCGGGTGCTTCGCGAGCATCCGCCCGAGCAGCGTGTCGAGCTCGAGCGGCAGGCCGGGCGCGAGCTCCTGCAGGCGGGGCGGCGACTCGTAGAGGTGCATCGCCATCGTCTCGCCGCCGCCCGCGGCGACGAACGGCGGGCGGCCGGTCAGCATCTCGAAGAGGATGCAGCCGATCGCGTAGAGATCCGCGCGCGCATCGATCTCGGCGCCGCCACGACACTGCTCGGGCGCCAGGTACGCCGGGGTGCCGAGGATCGCGCCGTGCTTCGGCGGCGTCGGCGGCTCGCCGCGCTGATCGCCGAGCAGCTTAGCGATCCCGAGGTCGAGGATCTTCACGCGGATGGAGCCGGGCACGCCGGGATCGGGCAGGAGGAGGATGTTGTCGGGCTTGAGGTCGCGGTGGACCATGCCGCTCAGGTGCGCGGCCTCGAGCGCCGACAGCAGCTGCAGCGCGATCTGCACCGCGATCGTCGGATCGACGATCCGGTGGCGACCGATGAAGCTCGTCAGGTCCTCGCCGCGGATCTGGTACTTGCCGACGACGCGACCGATCACCGCGCGCTTATAGCACCGCGCGCGCCGCGGTCACGACCGATCACCGCACGGGCGGGGCGGCCTCGACGATCGAGGCGCCGGCCTGATCGGAGCACACCAGGATCGCGAACCGCTCGACGTGATCGAGCCCCGTCGTCGATAGCGTGGCGTAGTCGAACCAGCCGCGGAGATCCGTGTAGCCATCCTTGTAGAACGTCACGCCGCCGCCGCGGCTACGGGCGTAGACCTTCACGTACGTCGACGGCAGCGCGACTCGATCCGACGCGCGCTGGACCCGCACCTGCCCGACCTGGTTGGCGAGGCTCGTCGCGAGGTCGTTGGCGTAGTGCACCTTCGCCTTGCGCTGGCCGGCCCCCACCGCCTCGACGACGACGTTCTTGCCGACGAGCGTCGCCGGCCACCGTAGCCGGTGCTCGGGTGGCAGCTCGCCGAGCAGCTCGCGGTGGCCCGGCTCGATGAACGAGAACCGCGAGACGTCGCTCTGGACGAACGGCTGGCGCGAGAACAGCAGCTCGACGTCCATCTCGAAGAAGCGCAGCTCGAGCGCGCGCACGTGCTGGCTGTGGATCACGATGCCGTCGCGATCGAGTGCGAGGTCGAACGTCGGTTGCCGCGCGACGAGCTCGGCGTGCTGCTGCTCGCGGCTCCGCGGATCCACGATCGCGGGGGCGGCGCCCTCGACCTCGTCGAGCATCGCGAGCAGGGCCGCGAACCGATGGCGCCAGCGATCGACCGGGTGAGCCCGCCAGCGCGTCACCAGCGCGCGCGCGGTCGCGACGTCGCCGGTGAGGCAGGCAGCGTACGCCGCGAGGTAGTCGTGCTGCATGCGATCGGTGATCGCGTCGACCCGGACCCGCGCGAGTGCCGCGAACGCGTCGTCGACGCGGTCCTGCGCGAGCAAGTAGCCAGCGGCGGCGAGCAGGTCTTCGGACGTCGCCGCCGGGCGGTGCGCGACGAGATCGAGGAAGCGCTGCCACTGCGCCGCCAGCCCGTCGTTGAGGATCCGCAGCTTCGAGCCGAGCCGGTGGGCGCGCGCGTTGATCAGCGGCGCGAGCTCGAGGTGCTCGTAGGCCCCGAGGTCCTCGGCGTCGAGGCCGAGCATGTCGAGCGCGGGACCGGCCTCGAGCAGGCGCTGCCCGAGCGCGCGCAGCCACACCCGCATCCGTGGCCCGTCGCGATGGAGCAGCGCATACGACCACAGCGTCTCGTCGTAGGCGCGGCGGCGCTCGAGCTCGGTGAGGATCAGCTCGTAGGCTGAGCGGTCGCGCAGTCGCCACGCGACCCGCGTCACGTCGGTCGCCGCGAGGTTCGCGGTCGCCAGGTACGTCGCGACGTCCTCCGCCGAGCCGCGCTGCGAGATGTGCGACCACGACGTGACGTCGCGCGCGCCGCCGCCGCTCTGGACCTCGAGCAGGCGCCCGGGCGCGGCCGCGACGATCTGCGCGCCGCGGCTGACGTGCACCGGGAAGTGCGACCACACGCCGGGTGCCGGGAAGTAGAACGCCACCTCGTGGCCGTGCGTGCCGTACGGCGCGAGCACGACGTCGATCGTGTGGGTCACGCGCGAGCCCGCGACGGCGATGCTGCCGCGCGGGATCTGGAGCAGCGCCGCGATCCGCTGGCGCGAGCTCGACGGGTTCGCGAGCACGACCTGGCAGACGTAGACGACGCCGACCGCGAAGGGACCCTCGACGTACTTGTCGACCTGCTCGCCCGCCGACCACTCGTGGCGATCGTCCGCGCGCACGTAGCTCATCCCGACGACGAGCGGCGGGCCCCCGGTGACCAGCTCGCCGTCGAGCAGCTGCGACGACCCCGCGAGCGCGGCGCTGGCCGCGGTGATCGTGAGGCGCGGGCCTTCGGCCACGATCTCGTGCGGCTGCGCGACGAAGGGCAGCGTGGTGACTGCGAGCGCGCACATCGCCTCGGCGAAGCTCGTCGTCGCGAGGCCGAGCGCGGGCGACAGGAAGCTGCCGGCGCGGTGCCGCGCGAGGTCACGCCAGAGCCGGCTCGGCAGGATCATCGCGGCGGTGCTCTGCGCCGGCGTCAGGTGCCACCAGTTGTGCTCGGCCCACTCCTGGGTCTGGTCCGCCGCGCGGTAGTGCGG
>JALZOI010000752.1 GCA_030857245.1 Myxococcota bacterium | reverse complement strand
GGATCCTGTGGTCAGGCGCGCCGTCGATCTCGTCGCTCGTAGAGGCGCCTGTCCACAGGATCCACGGCGACGCCTCGCGCTCTGCATGGCAAAAGGGCCGCGTCGCCTACGAAGCACCGACACTTTCAACCATCGACGAAATCAAGTGGAAGACTCGACGCGCCCGACCGCGGTAGCGGAATGCTTCGCGAGCTACATATGGCCACATTCCCGCTTCAGTACTTGCAGGGTTCCGATCAAGAACATTATCGGCGAAATCAAGTTGACAGCACACCTGAACATTGCTACAGGTACTCCATGGCGCGGGGGAGCAAGCAGGGGCAGCAGGACTTCCAGTTCAAGACCTGGGGCGGCAAGCGCAAGGGCGCAGGTCGACCGCCTAGGTCGCAGCGCTCGAGCGAGCCGCACAAGCGTCGCGAGCGGTTCTCGCGGACCATGCCGGTGCACGTGACGCTGCGGATCGTGGATGGGCTCGGGAAGCTGCGTCGCCGAGCCATCTACAAGGCCATCGGGCGTGCGGTGGTCACTGTCCTCGGGATGCCTGACTTTCGCATCGTGCACCTCAGCCTCGAGAACGATCACCTGCACCTGCTGGTGGAGGCCGCCAGTGACGGTGCGCTGGCGCGTGGCATCAAGGCGTTCGGGAGCTCCGCGGCACAGCGCATCAACCAGGTGATCAGCGACGAGCGCGGTGTGCCTCGACGAGGGAACGTGTTCGCGGACCGTTATCACGCGCGCCTCATTCGCTCGCCGACCCAGGCGCGCCACGCGCTGGCCTACGTGCTCAACAACTGGCGACGGCACCGGCTCGATGCGAGCCCGGTCACGCGGTCGTGGGAGGTCGACTACTACTCCACCGGTCCGAGCTTCCCGGGCTGGCGCGAGCTCGACGCTGCGGCGTTCCTCTACCAGGTCCCAGCGACGTACGAGCGACTCGTGGTCGCGCGCCCGCAGACCTGGCTACTCGCGACAGGCTGGCAGAAGGCGGGCTCGATCAGCATGACCGAGGTTCCCGGTCCGCGACCATGAGCTCCTGGGATCTGCAACGGACCGAGCGCGGATGGCGGCTTCCCATCGAGCAAGCCCGCGTGACCCGGTGCATCGTCGACCATGCGGTTGCCCTGGAGTTCTTCGAAGGCGAATTGTGTGTCGTGGTGCGGGTCGAAGGGGATTTCTCGATCCTCGACGGCGCTCGAGTGCACCGCCTCAGTTCATCCGCTCCCCAGGATCTCGGTCCCGCCGTGGGGCTGCTCGGCCAGACCGTTCGGTCGGCAACCACGTCAGCGCAGGGGAAGCTGGAGATCGCGTTCGAGGACGGCCGGATGTTGTCGGTGGAACCGGACGAGCGCTACGAGGCGTGGGAGCTCTGCGGCCCTGGCGGCACGCGCGCGGTGTGTATGCCAGGCGGCGAGGTCGCCGTCTGGTGACGGCAGGACGACCCGGCGCGAAGCCCTTCGTAGGTCAGCCCGAGGTGGTCCTCGGTGCACCGCTCACCCCGTGAGCGCTCGCAGCGGGTGCAGCACGATGTGGACCTCGCCCGCGGTGACCTCGGCGGCGGTCGGCGCGGGCGAGAGAAGGATCGCGGCCTCCACGACGCGATCCCCGCCCTCGCTGAGGTAGATCACGCGCTTGATCGCGCGGCGGCGCGCGATGACCTCCTCGAGATCCGCGAACAGCGTCGGGTAGACCTCGGGGAGTGCCGAGTCGCGCAGCTCGAGCCCGCCGGCATCGCCGGCGACGCCGAGGAACTCGAGGAACGCCGGGTTCGCGGCGCGCACGCGACCGGCGACGTCGCACGAGGCCATCGGCAGCGGGACCGCGCCGAACACCTCGGCCGCCGCCTTGAGCCGATGATCGTGGTCGCGCCGCTCGCGGGTCGCGTCGGGGGCGAGCGCGCGGCGACGCGGCCCTTGCTCCATGCCGAGCATGCCCATCAGCGCGCGCAGCTCGTACATGAACGCCTGGAGGTCGGGGTGCCGCTTCGCGGGGTCCTTCGCGGTGGCGCGGCCGACGAGAGCATCCGCTCGCTCGTCGAGATCCTCGACGAGCAGCGACGGCGCGGGCAGCGCGGTCTCGCGGTGGTGGCGGAACACCGTGTCGACGTCGCCGTGGAAGGGCAGGTGGCCGGTCAGCAGCTCGAAGAACACGATGCCGAGCGCGTAGAGATCCGTCGCGGGTGACGCTGGCCCGCCCGTGGTGCGCTCGGGTGCGATGTACTCGGGCGTGCCATCGACGCCGTCGGCGCGGCCGAGGTCCGGGCGCGCGAGCCCGAAGTCGAGCAGCTTGATCAGCCGGCGCTGCGTCGTCGTCCGGACCATGAAGATGTTCTCGGTCTTGATGTCGCCGTGGAGGATCGCCCGGTTGTGGATGAAGCGCACCGCGTCGGCGACCTGCCACATGATGTCGCACGCGACCTTCGGCGACAGCTTGCCGTTCTGCTTGAGCTTGTGGTGCACGGTCTGCCCGTCGAGCAGCTCCATGACCATGAACAAGCCGAACGCCTCGTCCTGACCGAAGTCGACGATCGAGCAGATGTTCTCGTGGGTGAGCGCCGAGGCGAGCCGGGCCTCGCGATAGAACATCTCCCGGATCTTCGGGTTCGTCGCGATCGTCGACTTGATCAGCTTGAGCGCGAAGATCTTGCCGAGGGCCTGGTGACGGACGCGCATGACGCGGCCCATCCCGCCGCGGCCGAGCTGGCCCTCGACGACGTAGCGCCCGCCGATCACGTCCCCCGAGCGCGCACCGCGGCCGCGCTCGCCGGCGCCGCGCTCGCCGGGATCGGGGCCGCCGCGCAGCGCGACGGGAAGCTCGCTGGCGGTGAAGCTCTTCAGGGACAGCACCGAGCGCGTGACCGAGGGCAGCAGGGTCTCGCGGCCGTCGCGCTCGACGGGTGCGTCGAGGGCGACATCGGAGTCGCTCGGGCCGCCCGCGTTGCTCACCCCGGGATGGTACCGAACGGCGCGCCGGATCGGGTCCAGGATCCATGCTATGAGGCGCCCATGGATGCGCCCATGGACGAGGCAGACTTCGATCGCGTCGCTCGTGACGAGCTCATCCACCTCGAGGACGCCCTCGCCGACGTCGATCCCGACGACGTCGAGGTCTCCGTCAGCGACGGCGTGCTCCGCCTCGATCTCCGGGACGGCACGCGCGTCGTGATCAACAGTCACCGCGCGGCCCGCCAGATCTGGATGGCCGCGGTGTCGTCGGCCTGGCACTTCGATCCGACCGGCGAGGGCTGGCGATCGTCGAAGTCCGGCGAGGAGCTCCGCGCCACGCTCACCCGCCTCGTCCAGGAGCGGATCGGCGTCGCGCTCTCGTTGTAGGCTCGGGCCATGGCGAACCCCTCGACGGAGTCGCAGATCATGATCACCTCCGCGAAGCTCTCCGCCGACCTGGGCTGACATGCAGCGGCGACACCGGGTGCGCCACCTGATCTGGCGGGGCGGCGTCGCGGCGGTCTCGCAGGCGATGATGATCACGGGGCTCTACCCACTGGTCCCGCACGCGTGGCGCGCCCTCGTGCGACACGAGCTCGGCGTCCGCCCCGTGCGCGCCGCGCTCGCCGAGTGGGCGGTGTCGGCCGCGCTGTCGGC
>JALZOI010000751.1 GCA_030857245.1 Myxococcota bacterium | reverse complement strand
CCGCGGCGCGTGCGGCATGGTCGACGCACGGCACCGCGGTGTTCGCGTACGGCGACGGCGCCGGTCGGGTGCGGGTCACGCTCGGGCGTGACCATCGCGGTCCCAACGCCGCGCTCCGGCTGCTGCCCGACGAGGCACCGCCGCTCGACCGCCTCAACGTCGCGAAGGCTGCCGAGTGGCTGACCGGCCGCGGGCTGATCCTCGTCACCGGCGCGCCCGGCTCGGGGAAGACCGTCACCCTCGGAGCCCTCGTGCGCGCGCTCGGCGAGCGGCAGCGCCGGGTCGTCACGATCGAGGATCCCATCGAGCTCGTGCACACGGGCTCGATGATCAGCCTGCGCGCGGTCGGCGAGCATGTTCCGTCGGTGCGGGCCGGGGTCGAGGCTGCGATGGCCGAGGGCGCCGACGCGATCGTGGTCGGGGCCGTCGCGTCCCGCGAGGCGGCCAGCGCCGTGCTCGACGCCGTGCTCGGCGGCTACCTGGTGCTCACCACGGTCGGCGCGCTGACCGCCGGGCTCGCGCTGGACCGGGTGATCGCGTACGTCGGCAGCGATCAGCGGGAGCTCGCGCGGGCCGCTCTCGCGGAGGCGCTCCTCGGGACGATCAAGCCCGTGATCGGTGCGCGCGGCACCCGGACCTTCGAGACCACCGGCCGGTCGGCCTAAGCTGGTGGGATCGTTGCATCCTGCGGGCCACATTCGTCTGTCGACGGTTTGAACACGCGTCGCAGCCCAGGCTATAAGGGAGAGGGACTGTGACGGACGAGTATCGCGAGGGGGGAACGCTGATCTTGCAGCGGCCGCTGGGAGCTTCGGACGAGAAGAAGCCGCCGGCCGGGGACGCGTGTCTCGTGAACCTCCACCCGCCGGGTCCCGACATCGGTCGTCGCATCCCGCTGCTCAACACCCAGTACATCGTCGGCCGCGACAGCGAGGCGGCGTTGGTCGTGGGGCGCAGCTCCGTGTCGCGCCAGCACGCGCGCCTCTACATGGACGACACGTTGACGTGGTGGGTCGAGGATCTCAACTCGACGAACGGCACGTTCGTCAACGAGGTGCGGATCAAGAACCAGTCCCTGACCGACTCGGATCAGGTGCGGTTCGGCGATGCGATCTACAAGTTCCTGTCGGGCTCGAACATCGAGAGCGCCTACCACGAGGCGATCCACAACATGGCCATCCAGGATGGCATGACGGGGATCCACAACAAGCGCTACTTCCTCGAGTTCCTCGAGCGCGAGATCGCGGTGGCGACGCGGCACGGTCACCCGCTGACGCTCGTCATGCTCGACGTCGATCACTTCAAGAAGGTCAACGACACCCACGGCCACCTCGCCGGCGACGCCGTCCTCAAGGACCTCGCGGGTCGGATCCGGCCGCGGATCCGGCGCGAGGATCTGTTCGCGCGCTACGGCGGCGAGGAGTTCGTCTGCGTGCTGCC
This sequence comes from Myxococcota bacterium, assembly GCA_030857245.1. Lineage (GTDB taxonomy): Bacteria > Myxococcota_A > Polyangia > Haliangiales > Haliangiaceae > JABFXX01. The sequence goes on along the minus strand of JALZOI010000751.1, from coordinate 2,159 downwards.
ATCGACGGCGCTAGCCGGCGGCATCGTGTTCGCCGAGCACCTCCGCACGATCATCGAGGAGCGGCCGTGCATCTTCGACAGCTTGCACATCCCGTTCACGATCAGCTCGGGAGTCGCGACGATCCACCGCGAGACGGGTGTCGATGCGACGACGTTGATCAAGCGCGCCGACGACAACCTCTACGCTGCGAAGCGGGGCGGGCGGAACAAGGTCGTGCCGTCGCTGCAGGATCTGATTCCGGCGTGAGGGCCGCGGGCCCCGTGCTACCACGCAGGGCATGAGGATCGCGCTGGTGGCGCTCGCGCTGGTGGGCTGTGGTCGTGATGCCGGCGAGCCGCGAGCGCCGAGCTCGCCGGTCGGCCCGATGGAGGCCACCGAGCAGCGCACCGGGGATCCGGCGCGGGGCTGGCGCGCGCTGATCGAGGAGGGCTACGTCGGGTGCGGCGTGCCGCTCGCGGCGTATCGCAAGGTCTTCGATCCCGCGCCCGAGAGTGCGCGGTTGCCGGAGCGCACCGGCCACAACGCGGACCTCCCGTACAACATGACGGCGTTCCGCACCGCCAGCGGCGTCGACGTCGTGACGCCGAACTGCCTGCAGTGCCACGCCGAGCGGCTGAACGGCGAGCTCGTGATCGGGCTCGGCAGCCATACCGCCGACTACACGAGCGACCTTGGTGGCCTCGCCGAGCTCGCGGGGGCGCTCGTCGACGGCGAGGCCGAGCGCGCCGAGTGGAGCAGGTGGCGGGATCGCGTCGTCGCGATCGCGCCGTACACGGTGACGGAGACGGTCGGCGTCAACTCGGCCGACAACCTCGCTGCCGCGCTGTTCGCCCACCGCGATCCCGACACGCTCGCGTGGCACGCCGAGCCGTTGCTCGAGTTGCCGCCCACCGTGGTCGTGCCGGTCGACGTGCCGCCGTGGTGGCACATGCAGAAGAAGCACGCGATGTTCTACACGGGCGCGGGCCGGGGCGATCACGCGCGGATCATGATGACCGCGTCGACGCTGTGCGTGGACACCGTCGCCGAGGCGCGCGCGATCGACAAGTACTTCCCCGATGTCCGCTCGTACTTGTTGACGCTCCAGCCGCCGGCGTGGCCGTACGCCATCGACGCGGCGCGCGCCGAGGCCGGCCGCGGCGTCTTCGAGGCGCAGTGCGCGAGCTGCCACGGGACGTATGGCGCCGTCGAGACCTATCCCAACCTCATCATCGCGGTCGCCGAGGTCGGCACCGACGTGACGATGGCGCTCGGCGCCGGCCAGTTCGCGGATCGCTACATCCTGTGGTTCAACCGCTCGTTCTTCGGCGAGCTCGCGCAGCTCGCGCCGGCCCCCGGCTACGTCGCGCCCCCGCTCGATGGCGTGTGGGCGACGGCCCCGTACCTCCACAATGGCTCGATCCCGACGCTGCGCGCGCTCCTCGACTCGACGTCGCGCCCGCGGTTCTTCACGCGGTCGTACGACACCCGCGCCTACGATCCGGTCGCGGTCGGCTGGCCGTTCACCGTGTTGCCCGCCGGGCAGGACACCCGCCAGCCCGGCGTCATGGAGAAGCTGATCTACGACACCACGCTGCTCGGCTATGGCAACGGCGGCCACACCTACGGTGACGACCTCACCGCCGACGAGCGCGAGGCCGTCCTCGAGTACCTCAAGACGCTGTAGCGCGCGCGCGCTCCGTAAGCGGCAGACGGGCGGGGGCGGGCAGGCAGAGGAGACGGTGGCGAGGTTGACACCGCCCCCCTCCGTGGCAAGCATGGCGACCCCGCCATGATCGACGCCAAGACGCTCGAGGACCTGGGCTGGCCGACGCTCGTCGAGCACTGGTCCAAGCGCTGCGCCACGAAGCGGGGCGCGGCGAACGTGCGCGCGTTCGGGCTGTTCGACTCGATCGAGGACGCGCGCCTGCGAGCGGCCGAGGTCTCCGAGGCGCGCCGGCTCGCGGCGAGCGGGACGCCGCTGCCGCTCGGCGGGATCAGCGACATCGCGGGGGCCATCGCGCGGGTCCGCAAGGCGGCGGCGCTCGATGCAGCGGAGCTCGTCGCGGTCGCGACCACGGGCAAGGCGATGACCCGGCTCCGCTCGCACCTCCGCGAGCACGGCGCCGGCGCACCGAAGCTGCTGGCGCGCGGCGCCCCGATCACCGATCTCGGGCAC
>JALZOI010000005.1 GCA_030857245.1 Myxococcota bacterium | reverse complement strand
GAGCTCGCCCGCGCCCGCGAGCTCGCCGACGACGGTGACGTGCCCGCCGCCCTCGCGATCGCGCAGCGCGTGCACGAGGAGGCGCCCGACGACGTGCCGGCGCTCGAGCTGCTCGAGAGCCTGTACTTCGCGATCGGTGACATCACCGCGGCGTCGGCGGCGATCGGCCGCCAGCTCACCGGGGTCGAGGAACCGGCACTTCGCGCCGCGCTGTGGCGCCGCCGCGCGAAGCTGTATCGCGGCGCGCCCGATCGCGAAGCCGAGGCGTACCGCTGCCTGAAGGAAGCGCACGCGTGCGCCCCCGCCGATCCCGAGATCTCGTACCAGCTCCGGGTGGCGGCGATGGTCCGTGGCGAGTGGGCCCTCGCGGCGTCGCTGCTGTATCGGGAGATCGCGGCGGCGCCGCACCCGCGCGAGCGCGGCGCGCTCCACCTCGAGCTCGCGCTGATCTACGAGGAGCGACTCGACGACGAGGCGCAGGCGCAGGTCAACTACGAGCAGGCGCTCGCCTTCGATCCGACGATCCCCGCCGCGAAGCTGCCGCTCGCGCGCCGCTACGAGGCGGTCGGGCGCCACGCCGATGCCGCGCGGCTGTTCGAGGACGCCGCCGCGACCGCGCGCCCCGCGGATCGCGCAAATCTGCTGACGGCCGCGACGCGCTCGCGGACCTCGGCCGCGCAGGCGACGGCCACGCCGGATCTCGCGCTCCAGCTCGAGGCCGCCGAGGCCGCCGGGGATCTCGATGCGCAGCTCGCGATCGCGCACCAGCTGTGGACCGTCGAGCCTGGCCACGCGCGCGCCTTCCGCGTGCTCGCGAACGTGCACCGCGCGTCGGGTGATCTCGCGGCCCTCCAGGAAGTCACCCGGGTCCGCGTCGGTGCGGCGGTGGGTGCCGACGATCGCGCCGCCGCCTGGCTCGAGGTCGCGCGCCTCGCCGAGGACCTCGGCGCCTTCGATCAGGCCGCGCGCGCGTACGACCTCGCGCTCGTCGAGGAGCCGTCGCACATGGGGGCGCTCGATGCGCGCGGCGCGCTCGCGTACCGGCTCGGCGACTATTCGACGGCCGACCTGATCTACCGCGACGTGCTCCCGGGCGAGTCCGTGCTCGGCGAGGACGAGCTCGCCCTACGCCGCTCGATGATCGCCGAGAAGCTCGGCCGCGAGACCGAGGCCCTCGCGCTCGCCGAGACCGCCCAGGCCGCGGCGCCGACCCGGCGCGACATCGTCATGCGCGTCCAGGCCCTCGCCACCCGCATGGGCGAGCTGGACACGGCGCTCGCGGCCGCTCGCACGGCGCTCAACCTCATCCCGCTCGACGACGAGGAGGCGCAGCTCTCGACGCACTTCTCGATCGTGGGCCTGCTGCGCGAGTCGGGGAAGCTCGAGGCCGCGATCCTGCAGCTCGAGCGCGTGCTCCGCGATCACCCGCAGCACGCACCGGCGCTCGAGGCCCTGGCCGAGCTCCACGCGGCGCGCAACGACTGGGCGGCCGCGACCCGTTACCTCTACCAGCTCGTGCCGTTGGCGGCGACGCCGGCGCAGCGCGCCGACCGGCTGTTTCGCCTCGGCGAGGCCGTGCTCGTCCACCTCGGCGATGCCGCGCGCGCGGACGACGTGTTCCTGCGCGCCTCGGATCTCGATCCCAACCACCTGCCGACGCTGCAGCGCTTGATCGATGTCTACTGGCGCGCCGACGATCCGGGCGCGCTCGTGGAGGTCGCGACCGAGCTCGCCGCCAAGGACGCGTTCGGCAGCGGCCCCGGCACGGCCGCCTCGCTGGCCCACGCGCTGGTCGCGGCCGCCCTCGTCGGCGACCTGCCCCTGACCCAGCAGCTCGGGATCGCGCTCGGCGACGATGCCGCCCACGGCGTGGTGGCGGCCCTCGCCGAGCTCAGCGACCAGAGCGATGCTCGCTTCCAGCTGACCTCGGCCTCGATCGCCATCGTCGAGCTCGCCCGCCGCGGTCTCCTCGATCTGCAAAAACTTCGGGCCGCCGCGACCGGCACCCCGGTCGCGAGCGTCCTCGCCGCTCGCCACTGAGAGCTGTCGATCTGCGGCTCCGCAGGCGGGCTGTATTGACGGCACTGTAAGGGTGGTTACGTTGCCCTGGCTATGAAGCTCGACAAGCTCACAGTCAAGGCGCAGGAAGCCATCGCGGCGGCACGCGACGTCGCGGTCTCTCGTCATCATGCCGAGGTCGGACCCGAGCACCTGCTCGTCGCCCTCCTGGATCAGGAAGGCGGCGTGGTGCCCCGGATCCTCGCGAAGCTCGGCGCTGACCCGCGCGTCGTCCACACCGACGTCGACCGCGCGCTCGAGCGGTTGCCGCGCGCTCACGGGGCGGCCCTCGATGTGGATGCCGGCCGCGCCTTCAAGGATGTCTGGGCGGATGCCGTCCGCGAAGGGCATGCGATGAAGGACGAGTACACGTCCACCGAGCACTTCCTGATCGCGCTCGCGAGCGGCAAGGGTGCCGCCGGTGACGCCCTGCGCGGGGGCGGCGCCACGAAGGCCGCGATCCTCGAGGCGCTGGTCACCGTCCGCGGCAGCCAGCGCGTCACCGATCAGGATCCCGAGGCGAAGTACGAGGCGCTCGAGCGCTACACCCGCGACCTCACCCGGCTCGCACAGCAGGGCAAGCTCGATCCGGTGATCGGCCGCGACGAGGAGATCCGGCGCACGATCCAGATCCTGTCGCGCCGCACCAAGAATAACCCCGTGCTCGTCGGCGAGGCTGGCGTCGGCAAGACCGCCGTCGTCGAGGGCATCGCCCAGCGGATGGCCTCGGGGGACGTGCCCGAGTCGCTGCGCGACAAGCGGATCTGCTCGCTCGATCTCGGCGCGCTGATCGCCGGTGCGAAGTACCGCGGCGAGTTCGAGGAGCGCCTCAAGGCCGTGCTCAAGGAGGTCGCGACCGCCGAGGGCTCTATCATCATGTTCATCGACGAGCTGCACACCCTCGTCGGTGCCGGCGCGGCCGAAGGTGCCGCGGACGCCGCGAACCTCCTGAAGCCGGCGCTCTCGCGCGGCGAGCTCCGCTGCATCGGCGCGACCACGCTCGAAGAGTACCGGAAGCACATCGAGAAGGACAAGGCGCTCGAGCGCCGGTTCCAGCCGGTCATGATCGAGGAGCCGTCGCTCGACGATACGATCGCGATCCTGCGCGGCCTCAAGGACAAGTACGAGGTCCACCACGGCATCCGCGTGCGCGACGCGGCGCTGATCGCGGCGGCGAAGCTCTCGCACCGCTACATCCCGTCGCGCCAGCTGCCCGACAAGGCGATCGACCTGGTCGACGAGGCCGCGTCGCGCCTCAAGATGGAGATCGAGTCGACGCCGACGCCGATCGACATCCTCGAGCGGCGCGTCACGACGCTCGCGGTCGAGCGTGCCGCGCTCGAGCGCGAGAGCGACAAGCGCTCGAAGCAGCGGCTCCCCGAGGTCGAGCGCGAGGTCGCCGAGCTCACGGAGCAGGCCTCCGGCATGAAGGCGCGCTGGCAGCACGAGCGCGACGTCATCAAGAGCCTGCGCGACAAGAAGGCCAAGCTCGATCAGCTCAAGGGTGAAGCCGATCGGCTGCAGCGCTCCGGCGACTACGCGCGGGCGTCCGAGCTGCGGTTCGGCTCGATCCCGCAGCTCGAGCGGGAGATCGCGGAGGAGACCGCGAAGGTCGAGGAGCTCCGCGCCAAGGGCAGCTTCCTCCGCGAGGAGGTCACCGAGGACGACATCGCGGCGGTCGTCGCGAAGTGGACCGGGATCCCGGTCGAGAAGATGCTCGAGGGCGAGTCCGAGCGGCTCACGAAGATGGAGGACCGGCTGCGCGATCGCGTCGTCGGTCAGGATCCCGCGGTCGCGGCGGTCGCCGCGGCGGTACGGCGGGCTCGCGCCGGGCTCAAGGATCCGAACCGACCGATCGGTAGCTTCCTGTTCCTCGGGCCGACGGGCGTCGGCAAGACCGAGCTCGCGCGTGCGCTCGCGGAGTTCCTGTTCGACGACGACCACGCGATGATCCGCATCGACATGTCGGAGTACCAGGAGAAGCACACGGTGAGCCGCCTCGTCGGCGCACCTCCGGGCTACGTGGGCTACGACCAGGGCGGCCAGCTCACCGAGGCGGTCCGCCGGCATCCGTATTCCGTGGTCCTGCTCGACGAGATGGAGAAGGCGCACGCCGACGTGTGGAGCGTCCTGCTCCAGGTGCTCGACGATGGCCGGCTCACCGATGGTCAGGGTCGCACGGTCGACTTCAAGAACACGGTCGTGATCATGACGTCGAACGCGGGCTCGCATCACCTGCTGAAGCTCGGCGGCAAGGGCGGCGACACCCGCGCTTCGGTCGAAGGCGCGGTGATGCGCGAGCTGCAGTCGACGTTCCGCCCCGAGTTCCTGAACCGGATCGACGAGATCATCTTCTTCGAGCCGCTCGGCGAGGATCAGCTCGGCCACATCGTCCGGATCCAGCTCAAGCGCTTCGACAAGCTGCTCGCGGAGCGCGGGATGACGCTCCAGCTCTCCGAGCAGGCAGTCGCCCGCGTCGCGGAAGCTGGGTACGATCCCGTGTATGGTGCGCGTCCCCTCAAGCGTGCCCTGCAGAAGCTCGTGATCGATCCGCTCGCGACCCATCTGCTGGCCGGTGACTTCCAGTCGGGCGACCAGCTCGAAGCCGACGCGACGGCGGAGGGGATCGTGTTCCGACTGGCCGCCCGAGGAGCTGCTGCCTAGCCATGCCCCAACAGATCGACTTCGATCCGAACGTCGACTACTACAAGGCGCTCGGCGTCAGCCAGCAGGCCTCGGCTGACGAGATCAAGAAGGCTTACCGCAAGCTGGCGAAGGCCTATCATCCGGATTCGACCGGTGGCGACAAGGCCAAGGAGTCGCGCTTCAAGGACATCTCGAACGCGTACGACGTGCTCGGCGATCCCAAGAAGCGCGGCCTCTATGATCAGATCCGCGCGAACGGCGGCATGCCCCAGGGCGGCGGCTTTCCGGGCGGTGGCGGCGGTGCCTACACGTACTCCTCGCAGGGTGGCGGTGGCCCCGGCGTGTTCGATCTCGGCGATCTGTTCTCGCAGTTCTTCAGCGGGTCCGCGCAGCAGAGCCGGGGCGGCGGTGGGCGCGTGCGGGTCGAGCCGTTCGATGAGGAGCCGCGGCGTGCGAACCGTGGCGCAGCCGCACAGGACGTCGAGCTCGAGAGCAAGGTCCAGGCGAGTGACGGCAGCTGGCTCAAGGTCATCGGCGTCGATGTGTACTCGGACGCGCGAATCTCGTTCGATCGAGCGATCCTCGGCACCGTCGCAGCGGTCGCGACGATCGACGGCAAGGCCGACGTGAAGGTGCCGCCGGGAACGTCGAGCGGCAAGAAGCTCCGGCTTCGAGGCAAGGGCGTCTCCGATCGGTCAGGTCGTGTCGGTGATCACTACATCACCATCCAGATCGACGTGCCGCGCGATCTCGACGACGAGGCGAAGCAACAGCTCGTCGGGCTGGTGACTCGACTCCGTCGAAACAGACCCGCCGGAAGCGGGCATAACGACTGAAACGTCGTAGACTGGCTGGAACGTGAGCAAGCACACCGAGACCGCTGGTCAGTATCCAGTCATCCCGCTGCGCACCGAGGTCCAGTTGCCCGGCCACGTCGGCCCGCTGGAGATCGGTCGTGAAGCGTCGGTCCGCGCGATCGAAGCGGCGACGCGCGATGACAATCTGATCGTCATCATCCCGCAGAAGAACCCGGCGGTTCGCGATCCAGGACAGCGCGATCTCCACGAGGTCGGCGTGCGCGCCGAGATCGTGCAGGTCGTGAAGCACTCGCCCGGCCGCTTCACCTGTGTGATGCGGTTCCTCGAGCGCGTCCACATCGATGCGCTCGTCGCCACCGAGCCGTTCCTCGTCGCCAGCGTGTCCGCGCTGCAGTCGACGTCGAGCGCCCCCGCGGACGGGCTCCTCGCCACGACCACGAAGGTTCGCGACTACCTGCTTGCCGTCGTCACCGACGCCCAGGCGAAGGAAGCGAAGTCCGATAAAGAGGGCAAGGAGCCGCGCGGCGAGCTGACGCGCGCCCAGGTCCAGGCGATCGTCGATCCCGACAAGCTCGTCGATGCGGCCGCGCCGTACCTCGAGCTCGAGCGCGACGATCTCACCACGTTGCTGATCGAGACCGACACGATGAAGCGCCTCGAGCGCATCATCCCGTCGCTCGAGCGCCAGGCCACCGTGCTCCGCCTCAAGGCCGACATCGGTGCCGAGCTCGAGGGCGAGTCGAGCCGCACCCACCGGGAGCGCGTACTGCGCGACCGGATGCGCCAGATCCAGGAAGAGCTCGGCGAGCAGGACGACAACGCCGAGATCGATGATCTGCGCAAGAAGATCGAAGACAGCAAGATGACCGACGAGGTCCGCGCGGTTGCCAAGAAGCAGCTGTCGCGGATGAGCCAGATGGCGTCGTCGTCGCCCGAGTACAACATCGCGCGCACGTACGTCGAGAACCTGCTCGAGATCCCGTGGAACCAGTTCACGGATGATCGGCTCGATGTCTCGGCTGCGCGCGCCATCCTCGAGGCCGAGCATTCGGGCCTCGACAAGGTGAAGCGCCGCATCCTCGAGTTCCTTGCGGTGCGCAAGCTCGCGCCGAACAAGCACGGTCCCATCCTGCTGCTCGTCGGCCCGCCCGGCGTCGGCAAGACGTCGCTCGGCAAGTCGATCGCGAGCTCGCTCGGCCGCAAGTACGTCCGGATCTCGCTCGGCGGCGTGCGGGACGAGGCCGAGGTGCGGGGTCACCGCCGCACGTACATCGGCGCGCTGCCTGGTCGCATCGTCGCGGGCCTCAAGAAGGCTGGCTCGATGAACCCGGTGTTCGTGCTCGACGAGATCGACAAGCTCGCCGCGGACATGCGCGGCGACCCGGCCGCTGCGATGCTCGAGGTCCTCGACCCCGAGCAGAACAAGGACTTCGTCGACCACTACGTCGAGGTCCCGGTCGATCTCTCGAAGGTGATGTTCATCTGCACCGCGAACCAGATCGACTCGATCAGCCAGCCGCTGCTCGATCGTATGGAGATGGTCGAGCTCTCGGGCTACACGGCCGTCGAGAAGCTCGCGATCGCGAAGAATCACCTGCTGCCGAAGCAACTCGGCGAGCACGGCATCACGCGCGAGCAGGTCGTGATCGAGGACGAAGCCCTCGAGACGATCATCCACAGCTACACGCGCGAGGCCGGCGTCCGTAACCTCGAGCGCGAGATCGCGGCCGTCTGCCGTGGTGCCGCGGTGAAGATCGCCGAGGGGGCCGAGGCCATGCGGATCGGCAAGGCGGAGACCGAGGAGCTGCTCGGCCCGTACCGGCACGTCTCCGACTCCGCGGAGCGCAAGCCCGAGATCGGCGTGATCACGGGGCTCGCGTGGACGCCGGTCGGCGGCGACATCATGTTCATCGAGACCCGCGTGTTCCCCGGCAAGGGCGAGGTCCGGCTTACCGGACAGATGGGCGACGTCATGAAGGAGAGCGCGCAGGCCGCGGTCTCGTGGATGCGAGCGAACGCGACGAAGCTCGGCATCGATCACGACAAGATCGCGAACTCCGATCTGCACATCCACCTGCCGCAGGGCGCGATCAAGAAGGACGGACCATCGGCCGGCGTCGCGCTGACCGTTGCGGTCGTGTCATCGTTCACGAAGCGGCCGGTTCGCAACGACGTGGCGATCACCGGCGAGATCGATCTGCGCGGCAACGCGCTGCCGATCGGTGGCGTGAAGGAGAAGGTCCTCGCCGCGCACCGCGCCGGGATCAAGATCGTGTTCCTGCCGCGGCGGAACGAGAAGGACGTGCTCGAGCTGCCCGAGGAAGTGAAGGCCGAGCTCGATATCCGGTACATGTCGAAGGTCGACGACGCCCTCGCCGTCGCCCTGGGCGATCCCGAGTCGACGCCCGATCCCGAGCCGGCGATCCCGCCACCGACCGCGCCCAGCCGCGGCGGTGTTGGCGACAGCCTGCCGTCCTGATCGCGGCGGCGCTGGCGCTGACAACACCGGTCACGGGTGCCGCGCGGACCTCGCGTCGCAGGTCGCTGCGGCGTGCAGCCCTGCGCGGCCCCTGCCGGTCCGGTGGTGACCTCAGCCGCGCGGGACGAGCTGGTAGATCGTGCCGGTGAGCTCGACGATGTAGACCTCCCCGTCGTGATCGACGCCGAACGAGCTGACCTGCGTCAGGATCCCGCGGCGATCGAGGGCGCGCTTCCAGTCCCAGTGATCGCGGATCCAGCCCGGCGCGGTCGACGATGACGCGTCCGGAGTCCACGCGAAGCTGCGCAGCAGGCCCGTGCAGTAGTCGGCATAGAAGTAGCGGCCGTCGAGCATCGGCAGCGCCTTGCCGCGGTACGTGACGCCGCCCGTGATCGAGCAGCCTTCCTCGTGCGAGTACTCGGCGACCGGCGGCGTGAACCCCTTGCGATCACAGCGCTTGGCGCCGAAGCAGTGGTTGCCTTCGACGACGTTCCAGCCAAAGTTGTGCTCGACCCCATCGGTGCCGTTGACGACGAACACGTACTCCCACGCGTTCTGCCCGACGTCGGCGATGTAGAGCGCGCCGGTCTTGGCATCGAACCAGAACCGCCAGGGATTACGCAGGCCGAGGTGCACCATCTCGGCGACGGGCTTTGGCGCATCGACGTCGAAGCGCAGTAGCTTCGCCAGCAGGACCTTGCGGTTCTGTCCGGCGCGGAGCGGATCGCCGGCGGACCCACCATCGCCCATCCCCGTGTAGAGCTTGCCGTCGGGCCCGAACAGCAGGTGGCCGCCGTTGTGGTTCGAGTACGGCTGGGCGATCTCGATGAGCTCGCGCCGGGTGGCCGGATCGACGACGTCGGGGTTCTGCGCGGACACCCGGTACTCGACGATGTGCGTGTCCTTGTCAGCCGCCGTGTAGTTGACGTAGAGCTTGCCGGTCTCAGCAAACCGGGGATGAAAGGCGAGCCCGAGCAGGCCCTGCTCGTTGCCGTCGGACAGGCCACCGACGGTCAGGAACGGCTTCGGCAGCAGCTTGCCGTTCTCGAGAATCCGCACGCGCCCGGTGTGTTGCTCGATGATGAAGAGCCGGCGCCGCGCATCGCCCGGCGCGACCGTTAGCAGCACGGGCCGGGACAGGCCGCGGACGACCTCGCGGAGCTCGAGCTTGGCGGCGAGCTCGGCGGGCACCGGGCCGAGCTTGTCCGTGCCGGGCGGCGGCGTGGCAGCGGCCGGGGGCGCGCCAGGTGGGGGATCGGGCGTGGGGTCGGCGGTCGGTGTGGGTTCCGGATTGGAGGCTGGCGTCCCTGTGCCGTCGGCGGGCAGCGCCGCCGACCCGGATACCGGGGTCCGATCGGCGCTCCGATCGGTGCCCTGGCCGTCCCGGCGACAGCCGCCCAGCAGCGCGATCATCAACATCGTCGTCAGGCGCAGGGTCATCGGCACGTCGTGCCATGAGCAGCGCCGTTCGCCAATGGGGCTGGCCACGGGCATGCGCGACAGCCGGCTACCGGAGTTGCCGTCTGGTGCACTTTGCACCGGGGACGCCAGTGCCAAGCATGTAACCACCTGGATCAACGCAGCGCGGCACCTGGACGACGGGGCGGAGCCGCTGGCACACGCCCTGCTCGTCAGATCGTCGAGGCATCATGCAGGTCACTTCGCTGGAAATCATCCCGGGCTACGCCAACGCGAAGAACAAGAAGGACCTGCGCCACTACTTCGAGTACTCGAGCAAGGGCATTGACGTGCTCGAGGACGGCCTCGAGGAGATCTCATTCGGCGAGTACCTCGTCGACCAAGGCGTACTCGACCGCTTCCAGCTGTTCCGCGCGCTGCAGATGCAGGACCGCCTGCCCGGTGTCCGCCTCGGGGAGGCCGCGGCCGCGCTCGGGTTCGCGCCGATCGGCGCCATCGAGCGCCTGTTCACGCGGTTCCAGCAACTCCAGACCGTCACCGTCTGAGCACGGCGCGCGGCCGAGACCCGGTCAGCCCATCGCGCGGATGACCGCGTCGGTGTACTGCGCCGTGTTGCCCTTGCCGCCGAGATCGCCGGTCCGGCTCGCGGCATCACCGAGCGCCGCATAGATGCCTTTGCGGAGCCGGTCACCGGCGTCCCGCTGGTCGATGTGATCCAGCAGCATGGCCGCGGACATCATGAGCCCGGTCGGGTTCGCGATGCCCTTGCCTGCGATATCCGGCGCGGTGCCGTGGACCGCCTCGAACATGGCGCAACCGGAGTCACCGATGTTGGCGGCCGGCGCAACACCAAGCCCGCCCACCAGCCCAGCCGTGAGGTCCGACAGGATGTCGCCAAACAGGTTCATCGTGACGATCACGTCGAACCGCTCGGGCGCGACCACCAGCTTCATGGCGGTGGCGTCCACGATCATGTCGTCGAACGTGATGTCCGGGTAGCGCTTCGCGATCTCGCGGCCGCAGTCCAGGAACAGGCCGTTGCTCATCTTCAGGATGTTGGCCTTGTGGACGAGCGTCACCTTCTTGCGGTTGTGGCGACGCGCGTACTCGAACGCATAGATGATGACGCGCTCGCTGCCGAACCGCGTGATGATCGCGATCGACTCGGCGGCGGTCCGGCGCGGATCGACATAGTGCTCGACGCCAGCGTACAGATCCTCGGTGTTCTCGCGGACGATCACGAGATCGATGTCCGTGTAGCGTGACGGCACGCCTTCGATCGTCCGGACCGGCCGGACGTTGGCGTAGAGATCGAACTGCTGGCGGAGCGTCACGTTCACCGAGCGGTAACCGCCGCCGCTCGGCGTGGCGAGCGGGCCCTTGAGGGCGAGCTGATTCCGCTTGATCGACTCGATGGTGGCTTCGGGGAGCGGATCCTTGTGCCGCTCCACGGCGCCGGCGCCGGCATCGACGCGCTCCCAGGTCACCTGCCCGCCGGCGGCCTCGACGGCGCGTACGGTGGCTGCGGCGATCTCGGGGCCGATGCCATCTCCTTCGATCAAGCTCACGGTCGGACGGCTCATGGTTCAGTCGGTCCTTTCCTCGGTCGCGGGTCGATCTCGATCTGTTCGCCGACGACCCGGACGGCGTAGGTAACGAGACAGTACTCGGATGCTTCGGGCGTCCGTCCCGACTCGGTCGAGAACCGCCAGCCGTGCTGCGGACAGATCACGTGGCCGCGCGAGACGATGCCATCGGCGAGGTCGCCGCCGCGATGCACGCAGCGCCGCTGGGTCGCGAAGTACCGGTCGCCATCGAGCCCCAGCACGAGGTCCAGCCCGTCGATCGCCACGGCGATGACGTCGCCGGAGCGAACGTCTCCGACCCGGGCCACGGCGTGCCACTGCTCGGTCATGCAGTCCGTACGCTACCCAACGAGCTGCGATCGCGCACGTCGCGTCGGACAAGATGCGCCGAACGACGTTGGATTTGCTGCGCCCGCACTCGAGTGGGGCGTGCTGAGGCCCGCGCCCGGCGCGGGTTGGATCCGTCGTCCGGGACCTCGCGACGTGGCGCGTGCACCGACCCGTCACACGTGGACTACTCGGTCGGGGTGCCGTCGGTCGCGAGCCCGTAGGTCTTCATCTTCGTGTAGATGCTCGCGCGGCTGATGCCGAGCCGGCGCGCCGCGAGCGCGGGGTTGCGATCACGGCGCAACGCGGCTGCGATCGCGGCTCGCTCGACCGCCCGCACGGCCTTGTCCGTGACGTCCTTGAGGACCTCGCCGTCGCCGAGCCGTTCCAGATCGATCGCCGGTAGCTCGACGCGGTCTTCGGGCTCGCCGCCAGCGGGCGCCGCACCGGTCGGACGATCGAGCCCCAGCATGTCGAGATCATGGGAGCGGATCATCTCGCCGTCGCACAGGATGGCCGCGCGGGACAGCACGTTCTCGAGCTCGCGGATGTTGCCCGGCCAGCGGTATGCCTGCAGCCGCCCGAGCGCGCGCGCGGTGATCTGCGTCGGATACCGCGTCTCCTGCCCGGCGAAGCTCTTGGCGGCGCCGCGGCGTCGCGCGAGGATGTGCGCGGCGAGCAGCGGGATGTCGTCCTTGCGCTCGCGCAGCGGCGGCACCTGGATCGGCACCACGGCGAGCCGCCAGTACAGGTCCTCACGGAAGTGCCCACGCGCGACCAGCGCCTTCAGATCCTTGTTCGTCGCAGCGACCACCCGGACATCGATCGCCACCGGGCGGTCGGCGCCGACCGGCTTGATCTCGCGCTCCTGGAGCACGCGTAGCAGCTTGTTCTGGACGGACGCATCGATGTCGCCGATCTCGTCGAGGAAGATCGTGCCGCCGTTGGCTTCGCGAAACAGCCCGCGGCGCGCCCGCCCCGCACCGGTGAAGGCTCCCTTCTCGTGGCCGAACAGCTCGGCCTCCAGCAGGCTCGGGGCCAGTGCCGAGCAGTCGAACGCGACAAACGGACCGTCCTTGCGCGGACCGACACGATGGATCGTGCGTGCCAGCAGCTCCTTGCCGGTACCACTCTCACCGACGATCAGGACGGTCGCGTCGGACGCCGCTACGCGGTCGATCATCGCGAGCAGCTGTCGCATCAGCGCGGACTGCCCGATCACCTCGCCCAGGCCGCGCGCGCGCTCGACCTCACCCCGCAGCCGGCGGACCTCGCGCGCGAGCGCGCCATGCGAGATGGCGCGATCCACGACGGAGCGGATTTCGGCACCCTGCGCGGTCTTCTTGAGGACGTCCAGAGCGCCGGCGCGCATGGCGCGGACGGCGAACTCCACGGTCGGTCGCGCGCTCCAGATCACGACCACGGTGTCGGGCGCGACCGTGCGGAACCGATGCAGGAGCGAGAGTGCGCCGTCATCGTCCTCGCCGAGGTCCGGATCGAGCAGCGCCGCATCGAACGTGGAGCCCACCAGACGATCGAGGGCCGCTGCCGGCGTCGCGACCGCCTCGACGTTCATGCCGCCGAGCATTGCTGTTGCGTACGCCACCGAATCGGCGGCGGGGTCCACGACGAGGACCTGGCGAGGGGCATCCTGCACGCGATCGACATGCTACCCCACGCAGTCCAGCTGTCTAGACGGCGTCCAGACGTCTAGACAAATCCGGGGGGGTGACCGTATCCAAGATCCTGATATCGCTTGTCGCGCGGATTGGACGAGGGTGGCGCGAACCGTGCGTAGTAGCTCCCACACAAGGAGGCCTCGATGACCATCACGGCACCGGATCTGGACCACAGCCGCGCCTACGTTCGCTCGGTGGCGATGAAGTACGTGCGCAACGACCAAGACGCCGAGGACGTGACCCAGGACGCCATGCTGCTCGCGTACCGTTATCGGGACTCGTTCCGCGGTGACTCCCGGTACTCGACGTGGCTGTACCGGGTGACCGCGACCGCGGCCCTGATGTTCCTGCGCCGGCAGCGTCGGACAGCGCGCGAGATCCCGGCGAGCGGCACGGTCGACGAGGACGGCACCGCGTTGCTCGAGCGCCAGCCATCGCCGATCGACCTCGGGGCGGACGTCGCGAATCGTGCCGAGGTGGGCAGCGTCGTCGACGCCGTCGCCAAGCTGGGTGCAAAGTATCCCGCCGTGTTTTGGAAGCGCTACGGCGAAGGACGCACCGAGACGGAGATTGCGAGCGAGCTCGGGATCTCCGTCGCGGCCGTGAAGACGCGCGCCTATCGCGCCCGTCAAGCCGCGATCGCCGCGGTCCGCTAGCGCAGTCGACCTTCGAGCTCGCGCACGAGCGCGTCGCGGAGCTCGTCCGGGATGTTGTCGGCGCGCACGGCGATGATCGACTTCTGGAGCTCGCGCCTCCGGGCCGTCGGGCCCTGGCGATCAATGCGTTCCATGATGGTGCGAGCTCGGGCTGCGCCGCGGCCGTCGTCAGCGCGTCGCGATCGCCGCTGTCCGAGAACGCGTCGAGGCCCTTCTGCAGGACGTCGAGTCGCGCCGCGCGGTCGGGAGCCGTGGCGATGCGCGCGGTCCAATCACCGAGTGTGGCCGCCGCCGGAACCGTGCGGACCGCCGCTGCCGGCGTCGGGATCGCCAACCGGGCAAGCTTGTGGCCCTCCATCACCTGGCGCAGCTGCGGCGTGACGTTGACGAGCTTCGTCGCATTCTGCTCCGCGAGGCGCGCCGCGTAGACGTGCGAGTCGAAGTACAGCGAGCTCGCGTTGCCGGACCACCCGAGGTACGCCACCGCCACGCCCGGCGAGGCGCACGCCGGACCGGACTGCGTCTGGGCGCGTGCGCGTCGCGTCCGTCCGATCCACCAGGCCAGGGACACAGCAGCCACGAACACCACGATGCCGACCACCGCATGGGTTGCGAGACCGACCAGGATCGCGGTCAGCAGCCCGAGCACCTTCACGCCGGTCGCGAGGTTGCTGGAGGACTCCCACGCCAGCGAATGCGCGACGCACTTCCGACAGTACGGAAAGCCGAGCTCGCAGGCGATCTCCGGCGCGACCGGCCGCTGCTTCGTGGGGGTCAGCGCAACGACGAGCTCGGTATCCGGCGCGCACCGCAGCACGGGCACTCGAAGGGTACCAAAAACCGCCGCGCACCAATCTCGACGATGACGCCCGCCATCCTCCTCATTGTCACACCGTTCCGGGCTGAAAGCAGGCCGGCGTCCAGGGGCGTGTCTGAACGGCCTAAGCCCCGTGGATGGGCTCCCACACCGCCTCGCAACTGGCTTCGATCGTTCGGCTCCCGGCTGGTCCGCCGGTTGAACTACATCTACGCATGCTCCTCATCCTGCTGCCCCTGGTCGCCTCGGCTGTGGCGGTCACCGGCTCTGCCAGCGGCGCACAGCACGTGGTGGCCTCGGGCCGCGTCGCACAGGTCAGACTCGCCGAGACGCTTGCCGAGGCGGAGTCGATCGAGTCGGTGACAGCACGCGGTCGAGGGGTGACATTCTCGATTGTGCGAGACGGCGCGCCGCTGGATGTCCGCGTGACGACGCGTCGCTCGGGCGCGGTCGTGGCGCTCACGATCCGCAGCGGCCGGCCGATCGTCGCGCAGCTCCACAGTCTGACCTGGCTCGCCACCGAGCTCGCCGGCGTCACCGCGGTCACCACGTTGCTCGTGGACGGTGCTGGGACGGTGAGCATCGGAACAAACGACGGCCAGCGCTACGTCGCGATCCCGAGCGCGGCGCGGACGGCGCAAGCGAGGAGGTCGCGCTGCGGCACCTCGACTCGTCAACGCCGGCTGGGGGAGTAGAGTCCTCGCGACCTCGTATCGCGCGAGCGCCTCGTTCGCTAAGCGGTGGCGGACATCTGTGCCGCCCCGCGGATCACTTCCTCGCTGCCGTCCGATCGCCGGAACCGGAACTCGAGCGCGTGAGGCGCTCGACCGCTGATCTCGAGCCTCCCGTCGTGGTGGTGCTGATGATGGCCCCCGCACAGCGGTACGAGGTTCCAGACCTGATGGCCGCCGCCGCGATTTCGCGGAACGATGTGGTGGAGGTCGAGGTGCCGTGCCGCGCGACAACCAGGCACGGCACACCCGTGCTTGTCGCGCAGGAATACCTTTCGTCGGATGGCGAGCGGGACGAGCGGCGTGACCCGCTTCCCGTCGCTGCGCTCCAGATCACCGACCTCGTCGAAGTCACACAGCGCGCGCTCGAGCTGCGCACTCGTCAGCTCCGCATCGATACCGGCGCCCACCGCCCAACCCCGCCGGCAGTCGCGGCAGGTCACGATCCCGCGCTGAACGGGTGCCCGCTTCGCGTCGCCGGCCGCGGGCTCGGTGGCACGGCGGCACAACGCCTCGATGAGCTCCTCATCCGTCAGGGCACGACCGTGCTCTTCCTCGAGCCTCACGCGCGTCTGTCGCCACAAGGTCAACGTCTCGCCGCTGACATCCGCGACGATCTTCGCTCGGAGCCGTGTGGGATCCGGCCGGTCATCTGGGTCGGCGCCGCGATTGTGCCCGGCGACGGCGTGCCTGACCTGCCGCACCGTCTTCCCGCGAGCCCGCTGGATCCACGCGGCCTCGGTGTTCGCAGTCACGACCTTGCTCAGCGCGGCGACCGCCGAGAAGCATAGCGCGCCGGTCCTGAGCTCCTCCGAGAGCTTCGGGAAGCGTGGGAGCTCGTGTGCGACCGCCAGCCGCTCCTTCGCAGCATGAGGACCGTACGCCAGGACTCGCTCCATGTACTCGAGCAGCGAGACGTATCCGAAGCGGCGGTAGAGATGGGTCGTCTGGGCCTCCACCAGGTAGCCGAGCTCTTCGAAGTCGATCGCGGCACGCTGCCGCTGCACCGAGCGCAGCTTGCGGTCGAGCCGCCGCCAGTCCTTGAGCTCGTCGGGCGCCGCGCCCTCGAGCTCCGCTGCGTGGGTCTCGTCCGTCAGCATCGGAACACCTCCCCGTTTGCGAGCGGCCCGGCCGGTTCGCGGGTCCGGTGCATTGCCGCTAGACTGCGCACGTGTCCAAGCAGCCGTACGATCCCCGCACCGACCCTGACGTCCCGAAAGGGATGTCCATCGAGCTGCTGCAGGACCTTCACCTCCTGACTCGCGACGGTCAGCTCAATGCAGACGCTCGCCGCAAGCTCAAGCAGATCCGGCACCTCGTCGGCCTGCTGAAGCCGGCACTCGACGACGTGATGGCGCGCAGCCCTGAGCCCGTGATCGTCGATTGCGGCGCTGGCAAGAGCTACCTCGGAGCCTTGCTCTACCAGCTGGTGCTCGGCCCGGCGGGCCGCGGCTCGCTCGTCGCGATCGAGGCGCGGCCTGAGCTCTCTGAGCAGGCGGCGGCCCGCGCCGCTCGCTTCGGGCACGAGCGGTTCCGTGTCGCGACCGGAGCGATCGCCGAAGCGGCGCTGCCAGCTCGTCCGCAGGTCGTCACCGCGCTCCATGCGTGTGACACCGCCACCGACGACGCGCTCGCCCTCGCCATCGCATCCAATGCCGATCACGTCGCCGTCGTGCCGTGCTGCCAGGCGGAGATCGCGCGCCAGCTCGAGCAGGCGCGCCCCGCTGACCGCGTCGCCGGCGAGCTGTTCGCTCATCCGCTGCATCGTCGCGAGTTTGGTTCGCACCTCACCAACGTGATCCGCGCACTGACGCTCGAGGCGCACGGTTACAAGGTCACAGTGACCGAGCTGGTGGGCTGGGAGCATTCGGCCAAGAACGAGCTCATCCTGGGAAGGCGAGTCCATCGCTACGACACCTCCGCGCGCGCACGACTGCGCGCACTGCTCGATCGATTCGGCGTCGAACCCGCGATCATCCGGGAGCTCGCGGCGAAGGGGCTCGACCCACGCACCGAGCACGCGACCACCTGACTCATGGCGTCGCCACGATCCAGCGCACGATGGGCTCGTCGACGGCGAGGCGTACGCTCGTGATCGAGCGGATCGCCTCGCCCGCGACCCACGCGAAGATGCGACCTCGATAGATCCCGAAGTGCGGCGTATCGAGACTCAGGCTGCCCTGCGAACACGGCGTCGAGCTCGACAGTGCGACGCCGGCTTCGTCCTCGAGCTCCACCACGATGCGATGTGGAGGTCCACACGCCAGCGGATCCCAGCTCACGATGACGCGCGCGATCGGAGGGTTCTCGGGGATGGGCGTGTCGACGCACGCGATGAAGGTGAACCAGAAGAGGGCCGTGGCGATCCAGGGCGGAGCAACGAGGACGAGAAGGCGCATGGCTAGCGGTCTCCGCAAGGCTCGTGCCCCACGCAAACCGACGAAATGACAGCGTCTCGCCGTCCGGTCCGGCCGACGCTCGGACACGCCGTCCGGCCGGCGGACATCACGGCCGCGCAGGCGCAGCCGCGCTCAGACGGCGGCGACCGCGCGCGCGAGTGACTCGACCGAGTACGGCTTGGACACGAACGCGCGCACGCCGAGATCCAGGATCTCCTGGACCTCCTCGTTGAGCGTGTAGCCCGACATTAGGATGACGGGGACCATCGGGCTGATCGCGCGGAGTGCGAGGTACGTCGCCTTGCCGTTCATCCCGGGCATCATCATGTCCAGCACGACGGCCCGCAGCTCCGCGTGGTGCTCACGGAAGACCTCCACCGCATCCGACCCGCTCTCGGCCTCCGCAGTCGCGTACCCCAGACTGGCGAGTGCGACGGCCACCGCGCGCCGCACGATGGGGTCATCATCGACGACGAGCACCAGCCCCGTCCCCATCGGCATCTCGCCCATAGACGTGGACGATAGGGGCGCCGCCTCGGCGGCCCCGCCGAGCGCGGGCAAGTACGTGCGGACCGTCGTGCCGCGGCCGTCGAGCCCGCTATCGATCTCGCACGCCCCGCCATGACTAGCGATGATGCCGATGACGGTCGCCAGCCCGAGCCCCGTCCCCCGCTCGGGTCCCTTGTCCTTCGTCGTGAAGTACGGCTCGAACACGCGCTCCCGCAGCGCATCGGGGATCCCCGGGCCATCGTCCGACACCTCGAGCATCACGTGGTGGCCGGCCAGCGCGCCCCCGCTGGCATCCGTCGGGCCGCGCTGCAGCTCGACCGTGCGGGTCCGTACGAGCACGCGGCCGTTCCCACAGACCGCGTCCCGCGCGTTGACCACGAGGTTCATGATGACCTGCTCGAGCTGTGATCGATCGCCTTGCACCGTCCCGCGGTCCTCAGCAAGTAGCTCGAACTCCAGGCTGACGCCGCTCAGCGTCCGCCGCAGCAGCTCGGTCATCGAGGTCACGACGTCATCGAGGCTGACCGGCGACGCGCGGTGCTTGCCGCGGCGCGCGAACCCGAGCAGTGAGCGAGTCAGTGTCGCGGAGCGCTCGGTGATGTCATCGATCAGCGCCAGCGCCTCCTGGCGTTTCGGGTCGGTCTCGCCGGTCGCGAGCTCGGCGGCGAGCAGCTTGATCCCGAAGATCAGGTTGTTGAAGTCATGGGCGATCCCGCCCGCGAGCGTGCCGATCGCCTCGAGGCGCTGCGCCCGCTGCAGCCGGACGTCGGTCTCCGCGCGTGCTCGCTCGGCCTCGACCTCGCGCGTGATGTCAAAGAACGCGATGATCACGTGCGTGATCGGGTCATTGACCGGACGCGCGAAGGCGCGGACGTCGACCTGCGATCCGTCGGGTCTCCGGATCGTGATGTCATCCACCACGACGACCCGCCGCTCCTCGAGTGCACGCACGAATGGCATGCGGTGTTCGGGGTAAGGCCCGCCGTCCCGCGTCAAGATGCCGTAGGGCTCGGCATAGCGCCCGACCTGCACGCTCTGGAGCATCCCGACTCCCATGATCTGCGCGAACGCGCGGTTCGTGTAGACCTCCTCACCGCCGGGGGCACGCGCGACCCAGATCCCGACCGGCAGGTCCTCCCCAAGAGCCATGATGATCGCGTGGTCGCTTGGTACTGCCATCGACTCCTCCACCGTGGCCGTTCATATCACCGGACAGCGCGGGCAGTGCGAGGCAGTGCCCACCTCGATTCCAGGTGTGAGGCGTGATGCGCTCGGTGTCGGACCGGAGCACGTCGCCGTTGGTGCGGTCGCGATCTAGACGTTGCGTCCACCGATCAGGTGAAGACGGCGGGCGCGCGGCGCCTCGGAGCGGGCCGCGCTTTGCCAGACGATGCGACCGATCCCACCGGATCCCTCTCTTGCATGCAGGACGCGCCCCCAAGTGCGTGCTTTCCCTTGTTCGTGGCGGCCGCCCGTGCGACGACCCCTCACTATGCAGACGCAGCCCTCCGGCCAGACGCCCGTCCCGCCGCCTCCGCCGTCCTCCATGCGCGAATTGTTCGGGCGCTTCCTGCCCGCGATGCAGGCCTCGATCACGCGTTCGTCCGAAGCCGAGTCGATCGTGCGCGAGCTGTTCGGGTTGGCCGATATCGAGTTCGGCGGGAGCAAGCCCGGGGACATCGAAGTTCGGGACCCGCGGTTCTTCGAGCGCGTCCTGCGCGATGCCTCGGTCGGATTTGGCGAGTCGTACATGGATGGCTGGTGGGAGTCCGAGGCCCTCGACGTCACGGTCGAGAAGATCATGCGCGCGAACCTCAAGCAGAAGCTCACCGGCAGCTGGCGGCTTCGCGCGCTGACCGTGAAGGCGATGATGCTGAACCTGCAGGCGAAGACGCGCTCGAGCGCATCCGTGGAGGCGCATTACGATATCGGCAACGATCTCTACACGCGCATGCTCGATGACCGCATGGTCTACACCTGCGGCTACTGGAAGAACGCGACGACGCTCGCCGAGGCCCAGGAGGCGAAGCTCGACCTCGTCTGCCGCAAGCTCGGCCTCGAACCCGGCATGCGAGTTCTCGACCTCGGGTGCGGCTGGGGCGGCCTCGCGAGCTGGGCGGCCGAGAAGTACGGCTGTTCGGTGCTCGGTGTCACGCTGTCGAAGGACCAGGTCGCACTCGGCAACGAGCTGTGGGGCCCGCGCGGCAAGCAACTCGACGTCGAGCTCCGCCTCTGCGACTACCGCGACGTGCAGGGCACGTTCGATCGCGTGGTGTCGATCGGCATGATGGAGCACGTCGGCCCCAAGAACTACCGGGACATGATGCGCGTCATCGAGCGCTGCCTGGTGGATGACGGCGTGGCGCTCGTGCACACGATCGCCAACAACAAGAGCCTGCGCCACGGCACGCCGTGGATCGAGAAGTACATCTTCCCCAATGCAGTTGCACCGTCACTCGCACAGCTCGGGCGGTCGCTGGAGGGCATCTTCGTCCTCGAGGACCTCCACAACATCGGGCCGGACTACGACCCGACGTTGATGGCGTGGTGGGAGAACTTCGACCGGACGTACGCCGAGATCGCGCAGAGCTACGATCGTCGCTTCTACCTGATGTGGAAGTTCTACCTGCTCGCCGCCGCGGGGGCGGCCCGCGCGCGCGACGGCCAGCTCTACCAGATGGTGCTCACCAAGACCGGTCGCATGCAGCCCGACTGCCGCGCCAGCTGAGGGCGCGGCGCCGCACGATGGCGCCCGAGCGCGCCGGACCGCCGGCTCAGGCAGCCGCGCGGCCAATGAGGCCGGCGCGAACTTCGATCGGGTCGCGGGCGTCGCGTTGGTACGCGTCAGCCATGTACTGCGCTGAATCCACGAGCGCTGACAGGTACGGGACGCTCTGGTACGCCACGCCGTTGCGCTTGCACCAGGCCGCCGTGATCGAGGCCGCCAGTGGCAGCTTCTTGTGCGGGATCTTGGGGAACAGGTGGTGCTCGACCTGGTAGTCGAGCCCGATGAAGAAGAACGAGACGAACCGCGGCATCTCGAGGTTTCGCGTGGTCTCGACCTGGTGGAGCCAGTCGTGATGCTGCTCCGCGAGCACCGGCAAGCCGATGTGGGCCGGCGCGAACACGAGGGCGAGGCACGGCCCGACAAGGCCCCACAGGCCGGCGTAGACGAGCAGGATCGGGACGGGGCCCCAGATCATCGAGGGCACGACCAGCCAGCCGATGTAGTGCAGGGTCGTGCACGCGGTGTCGATCGTCCAGGCACGCGTGAAGCCGTGGTCACGCGGGTAGCGCGCCAGGTACAGGATCGAGGAGCGCCGCATCCCGATGGTCATCAGCGTCGACATCGGCCAGAACAGCCACTTCTGGAAGTTGCGCTGGAAGAACTGCTCGCCCTTGCTCGATTTCTCGTGATCACCGCGTGACGACACGAAGGGGAACGGCCGGATGTCCGGATCGACGCCTTCGACGTTCGGGTGACCGTGGTGAAGGCGATCGTGCTTGTTCTGCCAGTACAGCGAGCTCAACCCGGCGAAGGCTGGGAACGCGAAATACTTCATCAAGGCGTTGCGTGACGGAGATGCCGAGAAGCTCTTGTGACTGCCTTCGTGACCGAGCATCGCCGTCGACGTGGCGAACACCGCGGCGACCGGGATCAGGATCAACGCGGCCCAGACGCCGTACATGGCGACGCCAACGAGGCACGCCGTGACCACGCTCAACAACACACCTAGCTTGAGCCAGCTGCGCAGCTCGCTGAATTCGAAGACGCCCGCTGCGCGCAGTTCAGTGCGCAGGGTTCCAAGCTCTGGAGGCCGGTACATTGCGTTGCAACATCACAGACCTCCGCGCGATCTGTCCACATTTCTTGGTCATAAAGCTGACACGTGCGTGCAGCGGTCCGCCCCCCGCTCGCTGGCGGACGGCGAGAGCCTGGACCGGACGGGAGCGGCGTTCGCGCCTGAGCTGCACTGCGCAGCGACTCCGGCGCTGCAGCTCCGGAACGTCACGCCAGCGCTTCCCGCCTCGTGGCTGCCGGATCGACACTTGCCGCTGGCGATGTCGCTCCGGGCTCGGACCTCCGCATCGGGAACCTTGGCATGACAACGCGGGTGGATGTCATCGTTGTTGGCGCGGGGCTCGCTGGCCTGATCGCCGCGCGAGACCTCGTGCGCGCCGGCTCCACCGTCATCGTGCTCGAGGCGCGCGACCGCGTTGGTGGCCGCACGTTGTCGGTCGAGCAGGACCGCCACACCGTCGATCTCGGCGGCCAGTGGGTCGGCGATCAGCACGGCAAGCTGAAGGCGCTCGCGGCCGAGCTCGGGATCGAGACCTTCGCGCAGTACGCGACCGGCAAGACGGTGCTCGATCGGGGCGACGGCAAGCTCCGCACCTTCTCCGGGTTCCTCCCGAAGATCGGCCTGCTCGGCCTCGCCGATCTGGGCCTCGCCATCTCGAAGCTCGAGCGGCTCGCGAAGCAGGTGCCACTCGACAACCCGCTCGGCGCCCCGGAGGGCAGCGCGCTCGATGCCCAGAGCTTCGCGGACTACCTCGAGCAGCGCGTCCGCACGCGCCGCGCCCGCGCGATGCTCGGGCTCGCCGTGCAGATGATCTTCGCGGTCGAGCCGCGCGAGCTCTCGCTGCTGTACTTCCTGCTCTACGCGCACTCGTCGCAAGGGTTGCAGCGGCTCGCGCAGATCGAAGGCGGCGCGCAGGAGCGCCGGTTCACGACGGGCGCGCAGTCCGTCTGTCAGCGGCTCGCCGACCAGCTCGGCGGCTGCGTGCGGCTCGATCACGCGACGCACGCCGTCCACCAGGATGCGGCCGGCGTCGTCGTCCACACCCGCCAGGGCGCGTTCCACGCCCGTCGCGCCATCCTCGCGCTGCCGCCGGTGATGCTCGGCAAGCTCGCGATCACCCCGGACCTGTCGTCGGCGCGAACGCTGCTCCACACCGCCGTGCCGATGGGATCGGTGATCAAGTGCGTCGTCTCGTACGCCCAGCCGTTCTGGCGCACCCGCGGTCACTCCGGCGAGGCGCTCTCGACGACGGGCCTCGTGCGCACCACGTTCGATGCCTGCTCGGCGACCGGCGAGCACGCCGCGCTCGTCGCCTTCGTCGTCGGCGATCGCGCGAAGGAGCTGTCACGCGTGCCGAGCGAGGAGCGCCGCAAGCTGATCCTTTCGGAGCTCGGCCGGTTGCACGGTCCCGAAGCGCACCGCGCGACCGGCTACGTCGATCACGACTGGGTCGCCGACGAGTGGTCGGCCGGTTGCTACGCAGGCGTGCTGCCACCGACCGTGCTGAGCCAGGCGGCCTCCGCACTCCGCGCACCGCAGGGCCTGCTCCACTTCGCGGGCACGGAGACCGCGGTGCACCATGTCGGATATCTGGAGGGTGCGATCGAGTCCGGCGCGCGTGCAGCGCACGAGGTCACCGCGGCGCTGCCGCGGTCCGGCGGGATGCAGCACTCGGCCTCGTGAGCTTCCGCGCCACGCACGGGCGGTGGTGCGTCAGCGCTTCGCAGCCTGCGCGGCCGGCGGGGTCTCGACGTGCACGGTCTGCGTCGGGAACGCGAACGCGGTGCCCGCCTGCTCGACGACCTCCATGAACGCGAGCAGCATGTCCTGTCGCCACGTGCGGAACGCGCCGTAGTCGTTCGCCGCGTACCAGGCCTGCACCTCGATGGACAGGCTGCTGTCGCTCAGCCGGAAGAACTTCACGACCATCTCGTCCTGGTACGTCCGCGGGTGCGCCCGCAGCACGCGCTCGATCCCAGCGATGACCTCGCGCATCTGCGCCGACGTCGTCGAGTAGACGAGCCCGAGGACGGTATGCAGCCGGCAGCGGTCGCGCTCGCCGAACGTCTCGATCTTGCTGTCGGCGAGGCGCGCGTTGGGGATCGAGACCACCGTGCGATCGAGCGTCCGCAGCCGCGTCGAACGCAGCCCGATGACCTCGACGGTGCCGAGCGTGTCCGGATCGGTTCGCACGAAGTCACCCTCGCGCAGCGGCTGATCGATGCCGAGCGCGAACGCGCCGAACAGGTTCTCGATCGTCTTCTGCGCACCGAAGGCGAGTGCGATGCCTCCGATCCCGACACCCGCGATCAGGCTGCCGACCGGTAGCCCCACGCTACTGAGGAACGTGATCGCTGCGATGATCAGCAGCAAGACCTTCGTCGTCCGTCCCGCGAGCGAGAGCAGCGCCCTCGAGGCCGGCCGCTTGACCGCCCACGGCGACTGCGCGAGCCGCGACACGACGACGTCGACGATGCTCGCGGCACTCCAGATCACGCCGACGCCGAGCGCGGCCAGCAAGACATCGTGCCCGAGGCTCGTCGCCGCGGCGGGCAACTCGAGCAGCGGCAAGAGCGCGCGGGCGACGAGCACCTTGCCGAGAAACCGGATCGGTCGCCCGAGGCGCTGGACCGCAGCATCGTCCCACGGCGTCGCGGTGCGCACCGCGAGCCGGAACGCGACCCAGATCACGACGCGGCCGGCGATGCGGCCGATGATGATTGCGACCAGGAACGCGACCACGAGCCCGATCCATTGCCAGTACGCGAGCCCCCACGGTCCCAGCGCGTGCAGCGGTTCGGGGATCCACTTCATCGCGACCATATAGCGAGCCTGGAAACGCCGTTCCACCGACAGCGGCGCCGTTTTGGCCGCGCTGTCACACATCGCGCTCCCCTCATCACCGCTGTTATGATGGAGGCCATGAGGACCCTTTCGCTCATCATGCTGGTCTCGCTCGTCACCGCGCCGCTCGCGGGTTGCCTCGTCCGCACCGGCGGCCACAACAACGGCAACAGCAGCGCCCGTCGCGGCGGCAGCAACTGCGGGCCGGCCTACCACTGGAACGGGTACAAGTGCGTGCACAACGGCCGCGGCCACGCCAAGGGTCACCGCAAGTAGCGCGCGATCCGTCCGCGGCCGCCGGCTCGGCCTCGTGCTCGTCGGGGCGCCGGTCGCCGCGCCCCGCTCAGCGAAACGCCGAGGGCATGCCCGTTGCAGCGGCGGGGCCTCAGGAGGCCGCCATGAGCGTACTGGACGTGATGACCCGTGCACCGTCGTGCTGCACCGCCGAGACGCCGCTACCGGTCGTCGCGCGCATGATGGTGGACTGCAACTGCGGGTGCATCCCCGTGATCGACGATGCCGAGCGTCCGACCGGCATGATCACGGATCGGGACATCGTGTGTCGCTCGGTGGCGCTCGACATGAACCCCCTCGAGATGATGGCTGGCGCCGTGATGACGCCGGATTGCGTGACCGTGACGACGGAGACCTCGGTGGAGGATTGTGCGGCGCTGCTGCAGCAGAAGCAGATCCGGCGCGCGGTCGTCGTCGACCGCGACGGTCGCGTGGTCGGCATCGTGGCGCAGGCGGATCTCGCGCGGTGTAGCGAGACGCTCGGTGGCGAGCTGGTGGCCGCGGTGTCCGAGCCCAGCATCCGTCCGTCGGCCGTTCACTGAGCGCGCGGTCGCTCGGAGCGCGCCGCCGCGCGTGTCACATCGACGGCGGCTCGCGCGCGCAGATGCCTTCGCCTCCCAGGAAGATGCAGCGGGGCAGCTCGGGCGGGCAGGTCGCGGCCGTGCGGCAGACGTCGGAGCAGCGCATCCCGCCCTGCGCGTCCTCCACGCACAACCCGCTCGCACAGCTCGCCTCGCCGGTGCACGGCGCGCCCGCGACCCCGGTGCCGCGGGGTCCCGCGACGCATGACACCCCCGAGCCGCTCGGGTCCTGGCTCACGCACGCGTGCGTCGGCGGACAGTCGTAGTTCGTGAAGCAGGCGCAGTCTCCGGGGGGCCGGGCACAGCACGGCGTCGCCCGGGGTCGTCGCGTCTGCCGGTGGCTTGGTGTCCGCGCTGCAGGCGCCCAGCGCGAGCACGAGCGCGGTGATCAAGCGAGGTAGCGGCACACCTCGTCATGCCCTCCCCGGCGGCCGAACACAAGCTCGGTCGGCGCGCTCGAGGATCAGCCACTCGAGCCGCCGGTTGGCCGCCGGCCGGCGCGGATCGAGCGGGTGCTCGCTGCCGTCGGCCTGAGGTGACAGCCGGTCCCGCGCCACGCCGCGCTCACCACCACATCGATCACGGTGCGCGCGCGGCGCAGCGAGACGTTCCAGCGGTCGAGCTCGCCCACGCCGTCATCGATGGCCGCGTGCCCGACGACCGCGACGCGCTGCACCTCCGGTGCGCTGCGAGCCAGCTGCGCGTTCTCACCGCAACGGGCGGCGCCAGCCAGCTGTCCACCACGACCATCACGACCAGCAAACGACCGGCGCGGCACATGTCCGATCGTGCCACGCGGCCGTCGCCCGGTTACATCCCGAGCTTGATCTTGCCCTTGGCCTCGCCCTTGAGCTTGACCTCGGGAGCCTTGATCTTGACCTCGGGCGCCTTCACCTTGATCTTCGCGGCCGCGCCACCGCTGGCGCCGGCCTTCGCCTGCCCGGCCGTGTCCGCCGCACCACCGGCCTGCCCGCCACCACCGACGTTGAAGCCGGCCTTGACGCCGCCGCGGACGTCGACCTTTGGCACGGTGACGGTCGGGACCTTCACCTTGGCATCGACCTTCGCCTTGAGGTCCGGCCCCTTGATGTCCGGCGCCCTGACGTCGAGCTTGCCCTTGCCCTTGAGGTCACCCGCGCCGCGCATGCTCGCGTCGAGGCGGCCGCCGCTGTTGAGCTTGATGTTGCCGCGGGCCTTCGCCGCCATCGACAGATCCGGCGCGCCGATCTTCACCTTCATGCCGACGGGGATGGCCCACGCGGCACGCAGGTTCGCGCGCGGCTGTGGTGCATCGACCTTGAGCTTGGCCTTGTAGCTACCGGTCACGTTGGTGCCGAGCAGCAGCTTCGACTTGAGCGTCGGCGGCCGGACGTACCAGCCGCCGTTCGCCCGGAACGCGGCGGGCGCGACCTTGAAGCTCGCATGCCAGTTCGCTGGCGGCAGCGTCACCCACACCGGGCGGGCGGTCGCGGCGAACCGCACCTCCGGCGCGATCCAGATCTTCGTCTTGACGCGACCGCGGACGCGCGGCGCCTCGATCTGCGGCACCGCGACGTTGGCGTAGAACTCGGGGACCGTCACGCCGACGAGCTCGGCATGGACGCGCCCCCGCGGGTGGTGCACGTAGTACTGCATGCGGAGCGGCTCGAGGTACCCAGCCGCGGTGACCTCGAAGCGCTTCGGCCACAGCACGGCGGCATCGACGCGCGGCTGGATCACCGTCCACTGCACCTCGACCGTCGCCGGATGGCGGACATAGAGATCGGTGGCCAGCGTGGCATGCGACGCGTACGCCCACGTCAGCAGCTCGACCTGACCCGCGACGCCGAAGGACGCATCGATCGTCGCCGAGCCATCGGGCAAGCTCGCCTCGTAGGTGGCGGTGTCGCCCTTGTCGGCGCTCACGGCCGCGCTCGCCTCGAAGGTGGCGATGCTGTCGGCACTCGCGTCGAGATCGGCATAGGCGGTGAGCAGCCTCGCATCGAGCCGGGCCAGCGCGTCCGCGTGCGCATCGAACGCGGCGCTCACTTCGAGCTTGGCGTCGGCGTCGTCGCGCCAGGTGCCCCAGTCATCCGCGGGCCACGGCGTCGGCGAGCCGACCTCGCCACCGGCGGCGAGCACGACGATCGCGCCGCCCTCGAGGGTGACCGGCTGGGCGTCGAGCGCCACGAGCCCGATCACGTCGACCGCGCCGCTCTCGACGCCGACGCGCGCTTCGCCCGAAGCCGAGACGCCCACGCCGAACACGGTGCCCTTCGTGAGCACGACGCCCGCGGGCGTGTAGACGCGGAACGCGCCCTCGCCCGGTGCGCGAGCCGATACGCTGAAGCGCGCGAGCCCGCCGAGCACCGCGGCGCCCGACGCCGGATCCGCACTGCCATGACGGCTCGCGATCGCGACGGTCGTCACCTCGGCGATCTCGATGATCGTCTCGTCCGCCAGCGCGACCGTCGCGCTGCCGGCCTCGCCGGTGCGCACGACATCGCCCGGATACAGCTTGGTGTCCGCCTTCGCGGCGGCGAACTCGGTCTCGCCCACACGCCGGACCTCGACGGGTCCCTGCGCGGCCTTCACGACCGCCGCCGCACCCTCGTCGGCAGCGCGCTGGATCCCACCGGCGGCGACGCCCACGGCGCTCGCACCATCACCGGTCGCGGGAGCCGCGCCGGGCTTCGCCGGCGTACCGGGCTCCGCGGTCGTCGGCGCGACGGGAGCTGCCTGCTTGTCGCTCTTGCCGTCGCCCTTGCTGCAGGCGGCAAGCAACGCGAGACCCAACACCACATTCATTGTCGAACGACGCATCCGTTCTCCTTCCGCTGGAAGCGATCGCTCGCCTCCGGCAATTGCGCACACGATGCTGCGCGGACGACGAGGATGCGCAGCCGCCGGGGCGAGCGCAATGTACGCGCGAGCGCCTCATGCGCTTATCCGTTGGCAGCGTGCTCCACGCCGTGGAATCGCGCGTCACGTCGACGCGACAGTTGTAAGGGCCCGCGCGACCCTGGGGCAGAGTGCCTCGTCCGGTAGCTTGCGAGGGCTGCCGAGACCGCGCTGCCCCCCCGCCCGCCGGCAGCGATCTGGGCGTGATCCGGGCGATCCGCTCCGGGATCGCGCCGACGGGCCACTCCCGGCTGATCCGACGGATTTCAAAGATCTACCCTCGCCAGATTCCGATTGGGTGGTAACTTTCTACTTTCATGGCAACCAGAAGTACGCAGGGTGTCGTCGGCTCGGGCGGCGTGAAGTTCAACGCGGTCAAGGTCTTCTCGGCAACGATGTTCGCGGATCGTGATCGGCTCGGCGACAAGGTCACCGACTGGATCACCCAGCACCCGCGGCTCGAGCTCGAGGACATCGTCGTCACGCAGTCGAGCGATGCGTCGTTTCACTGCATCGCGATCACCGTCTTCTATACCGATCACGCCTAGCCGTTCGGCGCGCGGTCGCTCGCAACCCGCCGCCGTTCGCTCTACGCTCGACGCGATGAGCGGCACCGCACCCGTTCAACCACCCGTGCAGTCGGGGGTGCTGTTCACGTTCCGCATGATCCCGATGATCAGCGGTGCGCTCGCGCGTCGCGGGATCGACGCGGCCCCCTTGCTCGAGCAAACCGGCCTGCCCGCCGCGGCGCTGCGCGGCGAGATCACGGCGCCGCTCGGACGCATCCAGCGCTTCATCGGCCTCGCTGCCGAGGCGATGGAGGCGCCGCTGTTCGGCCTCGACCTCGCGGAGCTCGTGCCCGCCGGCTCGTACGGCATCGCCGAGTTCCTGGTGCGCAGCGCGCCGAGCGTCGAGGCCGGGCTCGAGGTCCTCTGCGAGTTCGCCGCCCTGATCAACCCGATCGGCGAGTTCAAGCTCGCGCGGATCGACGGTGAAGGCCGCCTGCACTACGCGGTGCCAGCGCAGCGCGACACGCTCGGCATGCACCTGAACGAGTACACGATCGGGTTCATCGTGCGGCAGGTCGGCGCGGTACTCGGTGCGCCGTTGCCGCTCGCGCACGCGTGGTTCTCGCACGCGCGCCCGCAGCACGCCGACGCCGTCGCCCGGCGGCTCGCTACCAACGTGCGGTTCCAGGCCGCTGACTGCGGCTTCGCGGTGTCGCGCGAGGTGCTCGCGCGCGTGCCGCGGACGTCGGATCCCGCCCTGTTCGAGTTCCTCGCGACGCAAGGGCGCGCGCAGCTCGCGCGGGTCGGCCCCGCCGACATCGTCACGCAGGTCGTCCGCGTGATCGAGGTCCGGTTGCCGAGTGGCGAGGTCGATGCCCCGGCGATCGCGAGTGCGATGGCGACCACGGTGCGCAGCCTGCAGCGCCACCTCGCCGACGCCGGCACGAGCTTCCGCGATGTCCTCGCGCATGTTCGTCGCCGTCGCCGCACCGAGCTGCGGAACGGCGGACTCGGCGAGCCCGAGATCGCGCGCCAGCTCGGCTTCGCGGATGCG
Organism: Myxococcota bacterium; assembly: GCA_030857245.1. Lineage (GTDB taxonomy): Bacteria > Myxococcota_A > Polyangia > Haliangiales > Haliangiaceae > JABFXX01. The sequence continues at coordinate 7,118 of JALZOI010000005.1, read as the reverse complement.
CGCTCGATGCGGCGCTCACTCGACGAGCCGGCGAGCGCCCACTCGACCTGAGCTCGCTCGCGCGCTCAGGTCACGTGGGCGGGGTGCGTCAGCTGACGTGCGCCACGAACGCCGTCAGCGCCTGCCAGTAGGCCTGCCCGAAGCTGATGTCATTGTGGCCGCGGCCGGGCACCATGACGAGCCGCTTGTCGGTGCTGCCCGCGGCCGCGAGGGTGGCGGCACCCTCGCTCGGCGCGATGATCTGATCGCGATCACCGTGGAGCACGAGCAGCGGCAGCTGGCCGCGCGGCTGCTTCGTGCGCGGGTCGAACACCGCCGACTCCTCCGGCGTGAGGGTGGGCGGCTGGATGCCGCGCCGGCGGATCAGCGCGGGCACGTCGACGAACTCTCGAGGACGACGCCGACCATCGCGGGGATCGGGCGCGCGTACAGTTCGTGCGCCGCCGCGCCACCGAGGGAGCGCCCCATCACGACGAGCGGGCCCGCTTGCTCCGCGGCGACGGCCTCGGCGAGCGGCCGCGCATCCTCGATGACGCCTCGCAACGTCGGCACGCCCTCGCTCGCGCCGTAGCCGCGGTAATCCGCGATCGCGAGCGCCGCGCCGCACGCCGCGAACTGCGCCGCGGCGCCGTCGTAATCGGCCACTACCTCGCCGTTGCCGTGGAACAGCAGCAGCGTGCAGCGCGCACCCGGCGCGGCGTGCCGTCGCACGTGCACGTGGATCCCGTCACCGACATCGACCATCAGATCGTGCGCGCCGGTCGGTGGCGCGGTGTGATCGCGACGGGGGAAGAACAGCGCGTTGGAGAACTCGGGGCGCTCGAAGATCGAGGTCATCACGGGCGAGCCTCGCACGTCATGGTCCCGCCGTGACCATGCGCTGGAGCTGCTGGACGGTCCGCCAGTTGCGCACGGTCGCGGCCACGAGCGGCTTGGTCGGCGAGAGCGCGGCGGCGAGCGGGGAGCGACCGAGCCCGTTCGGGGTGAACAGGTAGATCTCGCGTCCGCGCAGCTGCCAGCGCTCGGGCAGGAATCGCGCGGGGTCGAGCTTCGTGAGCGGCCCCGCCGCGGGCTCCACGGCGCGGAAGGAGACGTGCAGGTGATCGGTGTCGGCGTCCGCGAACGGGTTGTCGCCGACGACGCGCTGCCACTCCGCCGCGGTGCGCACGATCACGGTCACCGCGAACCCGGCCGCCTGCACGATCGCACGCTCGAGCTCGGCCGCGAGCTTCGTGCCCGATCGCGCGGCGTGCGTGAGCACCAGGTTGCCGCTCTGGATGTACGTCGCGACGTCGCGTCCGCCGGCGTCGGCGGCCATCGCGCGTAGCGCCTCCATGCGCAGCGAGCGACGCCCGCCGACATTGATCCCGCGCAGCAGCGCGACGTAGCGCGGCATCGATCAACCGTAGCGCGCGGCCAGCGCGCCCACGTTCTCGACGAGCGAGGCGCGCCAGCTCGCCGGCGCCACGAGCTCCGCGTACGAGCCGAAGCTCAGGACCCACGGGATGATCTCCCACTGCGCGCTCGAGCGGAGCCGGTAGCGCAGCCGGCCATCGGGCTCGCGCTGCTTCAGCTCGTCGGGGTGGAACGTGCGCTCCTCGACGCGCCACGCCACCTCGGCGTCGAACACGACCTCGACGTCCTCCTCCTGATCACTGACGAAGATCCCGAAGGCCTTGTGGACGTGCGCGTCGATGTCGACCCGCGGCGCGGTGAAGACAGCAGTGGTGACCTCGGCGCTCTGGATGCGCTGGACCGCGAGCGCGGAGATCCGCTCGTGGTCCCCGAGGCACGCGAACAGGTACAACGCCGAGCGGTGCCACACCAGGCGGAGCGGCCGTGCGACGTGCTCGCGCGAGGCCTCCTGGCCGCCGGCGCGGTAGTGCAGCACGCAGCGCTTGCGGCGGGCGATCGCATCGACGAGGTCGTCGATCAGCTCGTGCTGCGGGGCGTAGTCGACGTGTCCCCGCTTGTGCGGCACGAACACGCGCGCCATCGCGTCGAGCCCGCCGTTGTGGTGCGGGCTCAGGAAGCCGCGCAGCTTCGTCATCACCGCGCGAAGGTCGTCGTGGATCGGCGTGCCGGCGAGCGCCTCGAGCGAGGCCTGCGCCGCGAAGATCGCCAGCAGCTCCGAGAGCCCGAACTTCACGGTCTCGAGCGCGCGGATCTTCAGATCGATCCGGTACGCCTTCTTCTGCTTGCCGATGCTCTCCTCGATCACCGCGAAGTCGCGCTCGAGCGTGGCGAGGTCACGCTCGATGGTCGCCTTGCTGACGTCGAGCTGCTCGGCGAGCTGCTTCACGGTGTAGGGCTCGGCCGCATCGCAGAGCAGCCGGAGCACCGCCCACTGCCGGATCAGCTGCTGCGAATCGGGCCGGCGCTCGGGGCTACTCGAAGGACGCGTCACCGCGTCGATCATCGAAGATGCGCGAGCGCGCGTCCAGCCGGTCCATCACCAACTCGCGAGCGCGTGCACCGGGCGAGGTCGCCGCTTGCGGGCCCGCGGCGGCCCGCCGTCCCGCTTGGGCGCACGGGCGGCGGCCTCAAGCTGTTCACAGCGTGGCGCAGCTCGCGGCCTGTGCGGATGCGGCGGCACGCCCCCGCCGTGACGCGGCGCTACCGCTGACGCGGGCGCAACATCCAGACCCGCACACCACGCGCTCGTGGTCGCCGGTACAACCGGCGAAGCAGGCGCAACGACCACGCGGCCGGTCGACCCAGCGTCCGTGCGAGCCGCGCGCCCAGGAGGTCGCGCACGATCTCGTCCGCCATGAACTCGGTCGCGTCCGCGGCCGCGACGATCTCGAAGCCGGCGGCGACGAACGCGTCCTCGTACCAGCGCGGGACGCGGTAGATCGCCTGGTAGTCCGCGTCGTCCTTGACCTGCGCCTGCGCGCGCTGCGAGACCGTGGTGCGGACGTAGCCAAGGCCGCGCGGACCGAGCGCCGCGCGGATCCGGGCGAGCACCGTGTGGACGTCGTCGTCGGTGCCGCACACCACGAGATCGAGCTCGTCCGGGAGCTCGAGCTCCGCGAGGTGCGAGCGGATGTAGCGCGCATCGACCTGCGCCCCCGAGCGCTCGACGCGCTCGCGCGTCGCATCCACGAAGCCCTGCGAGACGTCCGAGGCGAACAGCCGGCGCGCGCGTCCGGCGAGCACCTCGGCCGAGCCTTCGACTTTCTCGGTCACCCCACGTCGATGCCACACGCCCGGATCGGCGACGAGCCGCGCACAGCGGGTCCTCACGCGAGCATTGCGTGAACACGATCTCCACGCCACGCGAGCGAGATCGCGGCGCACGGCGCGCGGGCGCACTCGATCGGGGAACGCCGGTTACGCTCGCGAGGGATCGAGCGGGCCCGCTGCTCGCAGATTCACGCAGCCGACGCGCTCCGGCGGACGCGGCGCCGCAGGGCCGCTACGCGAGGGTCGTCGAGTCGGCGGTCTGCTGCGGCACGCGCTTGCGGACCGCCACCTCACTCAGGTGATCCATGCGCTGCTTCATCTCGCTGCCGAGCTTGTCGAGCCGGTCGGAGCTGAACATCTTCTTCACCTTGGGGAAGAGGTGCTCCTCTTCCTCCTTGTGGTGATGCTCGGCCTGCTCGACGAGCACGTGCAGCTTCGGCTCGAACTTTTCATCGGCCGGCGTGAGCGCCAGCAGGTCCGCGAGCACGCGCTTGAGCGACAGGTGCTCCTCGAGTGACTCGAGGAGGATGTCCTCGGTCCGCTCGGCCTTCACCGCCGGATAGAACAGCTCTTCCTCGACGGTGATGTGCGCCGCCAGCGAATCGGCGACGTCGTTGAACTCTCCCTGCTCCGGAGGCTTCGCGTCCATCAGCTTCTTGAAGCGGCCTTCCAGCTCGCGGTGGTGGGAGATCAGCAGGTCGACTGCGTTCATTCCCTTGTGTACCCGCTGAACCGACGCGTGGCACCCGCGGACGACGGCGGTTGCGTCATCTCAGCGTGAGCCGTTGCTGCGCTTCAATAACGAGCTTCGATCGCGAAGTTGGAGACCGGCGCGTAGCCGGACACCGTCAGGTAGTAGTGGCCTGGCACCGTCATCGAGCAAGCCTCCTCGGACGTGTCCTGATACGGCCGGCAGTCGTACGCGGTGGTCGTCGCGGGTGAGCCCCGGCGGACGTAGAGATCGGCATCGCCGTCACCGGTCATCGCGACCTCGAATCTCCCGGGCACATCGTACGGTCCGAACGTCATCCGCTGGCCGGCGGTGACGGTCTCGCCGAAGTACTCGTGGTTGGCGAAGCCGTCATCGCCGCCGCCGCCGCCGCCGCCGCCGCCGCCGCCATCGTCACCGCCGACGAACTCCGCGAGCGGGGTGTCGCTGAGGTACGTCGCGTAGTTGTAGCGGCCCGCGCGTCCGCCGTTGTGGATGCCGACGATCGCGAGTTGCTCGTCATCGAGGATCGCGGCCCCGCTCGACCCCTTCTCGGTATCGCAGAGGTGCTGGAACACCACCGGCGTGGTCGCGTGCGGCATCAGGGCGCAGATCCCCGACCATTCGAGTGGTCGGCCCTGCGGATGGCTGAACAGCGTGAGCTCACGCCCCGCGGCCGGCCGCTCGAGCGTGAACGGCACGCTCGCCGAGGGTGCCGGCGAGACGCTGATGATCGCGTAGTCGAGGCCCTCCTCCAGGAACGTCAGCGACAGGATCCGCGTGCAGGCGGAGACCAGCGTCGGCACGGCCTCATCGAGGTCACCGCGGCGGCCCCACTGGATCGACACCGGACTACCCACGCGGCTGACGCACGGCAGATCATCGGCGCGCTCCTGCGTGGCGCGGAAGCAGTGGCCCGCGGTGATCGCGATCCCGTCGCCGAGGTGCGTGGCGGTGCAGGTTGCCGGACCGACCTGCCCGATCGCATCGAGCAGCGGCCGGTAGCGCGGAGCGACGTTGTCTCCCGACCGGCTGACCGGAACCAGATCGTTCGTGCCGTGGACCACCGACGTACTGCCCGTCGAGAGCTCTTCCTCGACGGTCGACGAGGCACAGCCAACCCCGCCAAGTGCAAGCACCATCATCGTCCTGCGCATCCTCTCCACGCGAGCAGCTGCAAGCACCATCATCGTCCTGCGCATCCTCTCCACGCGAGCAGCTGCCATGCCAGCCGCACCCACGCAGGGCTTGCCCTGCTCGGACGTCGCAGTGGCTAGCCGACCAGCCAGCGGCCATCCGCATCGCCATGCGACCGGGTCGCCAGACGTCGCACGCGCGGCCCTCCGCGTTATGTTCGGCCACGCATGGCCCGCCCCTGGACGATCCTCGCGACCCACGACCTCGACGACGCGAGGCTCGAGCTCCGACAGCGTGGAGACACCGACTTCCTGATCCTGATCGACGGTCGCGTGCTGATGAACAGCTTCTCGCGGAGCTCGGAGGAGGCGCTGTCGCGGCTCGGCCTCGCGCACCTCGCCGGCACGCCCGCCCCGAAGGTGCTCGTCGGCGGCCTCGGCATGGCGTTCACGCTGCGCGCCGCGCTCGACGTCCTCCCGCCTGTGGCGGACGTCGTGGTCGCCGAGCTCAACGCGGTCATCGTCGAGTGGTGCAAGGGCCCGCTCGGCCCCGCGACCGACCATGCCGTCGCCGATCCGCGTGTCCGCCTCGAGATGGGCGACGTCGCCGACCTCATCGCGAAGACCCCACCCGGTCAGTTCGACGCGATCTTGCTCGATCTCTACGAAGGCCCCAACGACGCGAGCCAGGGCATCAACGACCCGTTCTACAGCGCCGCCGCCCTCGCCCGCCAGCACCGCGCGGTCGCGCCCGGCGGGGTCCTCGCCGTGTGGTCCGAGGATCGCGACGAGCGCTACGAGCAGCGCGTCGTCGCCGCCGGCTTCAGGCTGACGACGCACGCGATCGGCAGCGGCGGCCGCAAGCACATCGTGTATCTCTGCGCGCGCAGCGGCGGCTAGAGCAGTGGCGGGACGCAGTAGCTGTCGAGCACGACCCGGTTGATCGTCGCGGAGAGCGAGAGCGCACCGGACTTGACCTGGTCGAGATCGAAGTTGCTGCCATCGGTCTGCACGGGGATCGGCGGCTGGGTACCGTATGCCGTGGTCCAGCCCGCGGTGATGTCGGCCCACGGCCGCCGGCGGCCGGTACCGCAGCGATCGAGGAACGACGGCTGCGTGATCCGCGAGAACGAGAACACGCGAACGCGCGCCGTGCGCAGCGCACCGACGGTCTCCGCCATCGTCCACGCCGCCGGGTAGTGGCCCTCGCGCGGGAAGTCCGTCTTGTTGGTCAACCCGTCGCCGTCGCGATCGCCGTAGTTGTCGGGCCGCTCGAGGAAGGTGTCGTCGGTCGCGAGGATCACGACGCGCGTCGCATTCGCGCGCCACGGGAAGTCCTGCGCGGCGGCATGCAGCGCGTCGAGCGAGTTCTCCTCGCAGATCGGGTTCTGCGTCGTCGGCCCGCTCAGGCCGTCGCCCGGGTTGCGGTTCTGGTTCGTGTAGTTGTTGCGGTAGTTGCGAAACGCGGTCTGCAAGCTCGCCGCACTCGTGTGCACCTTGCCGCCCTCGAGCGGGCCGGTGTTGTCGATGAAGTGATTGTCCTGGAAGACGACCAGGCCGAAGTGCGCGTCCGGCGCGAGCGTATTGCTCGCCGCCACCACCTGCGCGATCTGACTCTCGAGCTGCGACAGCACGAAGCCCATCGAGCTCGACGTATCGAGCACGAACACGACATCGACCACGTCCTCGCAGACGCCCGCGTCGATCGTGGTGGTCGAGCCATCCTGACCCGGACCGGCGTCCGTGGTCGCCCGGGTGCTCGGACCACATCCCACGAGCACGGTCGCCGCCGCGAGCCAGAGGTGCTGAAGCTGCATCGCGCCGGAGTATGCCGGGCGGATCGCCGCGCGGGGTGGTCCCGCGATGACAGATCCTGTCGATAGTTTGGCCGTCGGACCGCCGGCTTGCACGCGGCGTCGATCGCGACCGAGACGCCCAGCGCGTCGGCGAGCTCACCGCGCCCCCCGAGCGCGCGCCGTCCCGGGCCTGACCCGGTCCCTCGTGTACCGGGGTCGGCACGGTCGAGGGAGGTCGCGAGCGCCCGCACCGAGACCTGCGGCCCGGCGCGGTGGTGAGCCCTCCCGGCC